>JBBUBB010000022.1:0-27954 GCA_038058445.1 Patescibacteria group bacterium | reverse complement strand
CGGGGTGTAGTATATCGGTAGTATACATGTTTTGGGAACATGAGGGCAGGGTTCGATTCCCTGCACCCCGACAAGAGAAGGCTTTCAAATGAACGTTTTCTTGATAAAATAATAAGATTGCGGGATTAGTTTATCGGTAAAATAACAGTTTTCCAAACTGTGGTGAAGGGTTCGACTCCCTTATCCCGCACACAAACAAAAACACTCAGATCCTTTCTGGGTGTTTTTGTTTGTGAAGGCAGGGAGGAGAAAGCCGGAGCGCGACTGGCGCGAGGCGGGGTAGCGAGATTTTTCATCAGAAAAATACTCGTGACCGACTCCCTTATCCCGCACCACTACGCTCCTACAGAGCTTCGCGGTGTACAACACAAAATAAAAAGCCCATAGTGGGCTCAGGCAGTTTTTAGGTACTTTTGTACCCCAGTTGGGTCTGTTTCCCAGACTGTATCCGCAATCTCTAAGTCGCGGTTGCTGACTATACAAATAATAATGTTCAGCAGTCTTTTTCTTCTAATATTTTTTACCACTGCAACAGTCTCGGAAATCCTTGGGAGCCAGATAGCCCCATCTATTACCACCAGTTTAATTTCTTGCTTTCTGATGGTATTTTTAATCCCCTTTGTATCCCTTGGGTCGCCTAACTTTATTTTTTCAAGTGGTATCCCTGTGGCCATAGGGAAGTTGTTACTATAGAAGGTCAACATCAACACTTCCTCGGTAATAGCGTGGTTTATCATGGTACTTTTTTCTTTGATACTACTCACTTATTCGGGGGCTGTCAAATAGCTTTGTTTCTGTCATATTGCTACACTTATACCGAAAACAATTCTTTTTAAATTAAATTTAATTTTATGTCAGTAACCAAAAAACGACCTTCTTTTGCTAAGATCCAAGCATTTGGTCTAGCAATAGAAAAGGTAGAATCCGACTATTTCAAGGAGGGTACTCCAGAAGAAATAGTAAAGACGGGGGATTGGAGGTTGTGGCATAAGGCGATAATATTGTTCGCACTATTCATAACCACCTTCATTCTTCTTGTTTGGGGAAATCTTTATGTAAATACAAAGGTGATACTTTGTATAACACTTGGGCTTATTGCTGCTTCAATTGGCTTTAATGTGGGGCACGATGCTAATCATGGTTCATTTTCCGAGACAAAATGGGTTAATAATTTAGTTGGGCTTTCATTCAATTTCCTTGGTGTAACTTCTTCATTTTGGAAATTTAAGCACAACATTCTTCACCACACCTATACTAATCTAGAAGGTATTGGTGATGATGTGGCTCAAAATGGGATATTGAGACTTCACGAAGAACAACCATGGAAGCCAGTATATAGGCTACAGCCAATTTATTGTTGGCTTATGTACGGGCTTCTCTACATTGGTTGGGTCTTGAAGAGTGATTTCGACAAGTATTTTAAAGGGCGGGTAGGAGAGCATAAAATGAAAATAACCAAAAAAGATCGAAAGGTCTTCTGGTTAACGAAAGTGTTTTATGTGACCCTTTTCTGGGTTGTCCCTATTGTATTTGTCGGTTTTAAAGCTTGGGCTATTGGTTACATAATCTTTGTTTTTACTACTGGGCTTACTACTGCCATTGTTTTTCAAATGGCTCATATAGTAGAGAAAGTTTCTCAACCTAGCATTGAGATAGCCACTAAGTTTGAATGGATTGCTCACCAAATGGCAACTACTGCCAACTTTGCAACAAGAAACAAGTTTATCAGCTGGTTTGTTGGTGGTTTGAACTTTCAAATAGAGCACCATTTATTTCCAGAGGTAAGTCATGTTTACTATAAGCCACTCAGTGAAAAGGTGAAACAAGTGTGTAAGGACTTTGATTTTCCTTACCATGTATACCCAACATTTTGGAGTGTCTTTGTCTCACACTTCAGAAAAATGGTTCAACTCTCAAAAAGACCCAAACCTATTGATGTGCGGTTGTAATTTTAGTTTGTACCTTATGAAAAAATAAGATCCCGCTTTTGGCGGGATTTTTTTAGTTAGTGGTAATCAGTTGGAAAATTTCGTCAGCTATTGTTGGGTGATCAACAATAAGTCTGACATTAGGGATTTCCTGATTAATCCCTGTGTGGATCATCTCAGGAGAGGCTCCGTTCGTTTTTTTCAGGATGCTTGTCTTGAGTTGCAGGATCTTTTCTTCATTTACATGATCAAAGATCAGGAACGCCGGTTTTTTTGCCCTTACTTTCTCCAGAATCTCCTTTTCGGAAGAGTGGTGGAAGAAACTAAGGCATGGGTAGTTAGCCGGGTCGCCTGTTAAATACTGTTTTTTGATGTTTCTTTCAAAATTACGGATTTCGTCCGATGGACCTCCGCTAACAAAGACGAGGCTGGTTTTCTTACTCATAAAGAAGTGATTTTTTATTTATACTACTCCACCTCCAAAAAAAGTCAAACAAAATAGCCCTCCGCCAGCTGGCGGATAGGGCTATCCTGTATGCATTTTCCTGAGCTCAGGGAGATGCTATTTAACGGCGTCTTTGAGGGCCTTAGCTGCGCGGAAACGAGGCACACGAGCTGCTGCTACCTTTACTGGCTCACCAGTCTTTGGGTTGCGAGCAGTACGAGCTGCGCGGGTCTTCACAGAGAAGATTCCGAGACCAGCGATAGATACCTCCTCACCCTTTTTGAGTGTCTTGGTGATGCTACCGATAATGTTCTCAATGACTTCTTCAGCTTGTACCTTGGTACCACCAACGATACTGTGTACGAGTTCAACAAGTGCTGCTTTGTTCATAATTATTATTTTTCCCAAATTGGGAATTCGTCTGATAATTTCGTCAGAGCGTGTAAGCTTGGGGCTTTACGCTCTCACCATTATATAGCAAGGCTTTTTTGATGCAAAATTGACAAAATAAGAGTTTTAGGTTATTATAAAACAAACAAATCGTATCCAAATGATAACTTTAGTTTACATTTTCGTTGCTCTTTTATTTATTGAAATTGTGGTGGCGAGTATTTTGCTCTACAAATCAATAAAAGAAGAAAAAGAATTAAGAAAAAAGCTTTCCTTATTAAAATAAAAACAAACCAATTAGCCGCCCAGAGGAGGGGCGGCTTTATGCTTTTATTTATTTTTTGCTATACCCGAAGAGTAATTTGTATCCTTCTTGTCGACAGGGATCTCAACTATAATCCCATAGTTGTCGTAGTCATCATCTATCCCCGCATCTATTTCGCGTGACCCACCATGAAATGTGTTTGCTTTTTTATCCCAATTTATAGTGTTAAAGCTTGGCTTACCGAGCTTGTTCACAACCTCATCAAGGGATATAACAGAGACATGTTTTTTGAATATCTCTGAGTTTTTCTCTAACGCCTTACCCATTTCTTCTGTTGAAGCAGGGGTTAAACCAGCTTTTTCAAGTGCCCTTAACATATCGTTGTAATTCTTGTACTTTTCTACAGAAACAAGAAACAAGTGTTTGGTTGAGTCTTCTGATTTCAATTCATCGATTCTTGAAATTCCATACTGTTCGTATTTTTTTAGATCTAGCCCACTTCTTACCTCTACTGAATCAGCTGGATTGATTTTTTCAATTGGCATTTTATTTTTTAGGCTATCTTCAGGATTCTTTGATTCTTTGGCCGAGGCGCCAAGACTTAGAAGCCCAGCAAAGGCTGCTACTGCCCATTTTTTGAGTCTACCCGGTTGCTTATGGGCTTTATTGGTGCCATAAAGTACCCCAGCATTGTTATGTTTCTTATTCTCATCCTTACTCTCTTTACTAGCCTCGTATTTTAGATGGTGTTCGAGTCTTTCTATTTCATCAATTTCTTTTTGGCTCAAACCAACTCCTTCTATCGCAGTCACCCTTTCTGGCCCCAAGTTTTGATGTTCAGAATGGTCAATTTGTTCAATATTACTTTCTAATTCTGGTGGGATTTTTTCTATCATATGCACCCATAATAGCACCTCCACTTCGCGTGCGCTACGCGGGGCAGTAATTCCTTTCATTATGTGGTTTATGAGGGATTGGTGCGGGCTTGGTAGCGAACCATGATTTCAGCTTCGACTTCTTCTCGTGGTCTGCCATATTTGAGGTATGAAAGTTCTTTGATCTTCTCAACAATCTCAGGATTTCCTTTTGGTGGATATGGTGTTACAGAATTGAAAGCCTTAACTGGTACACCACCAACTAACATTTTGATATAGCAATTTAGGTTTTCAAGTTTGAGGATGTCTTCAGGGGTAAATGTTGGAGCCAATTGCTTTTCAAAAATTACAGCATTTTCTGGGCTCACTCTGTGGATAATCATTGTGCCAACATTACCGAAGACCGCATCTTTTATTTTTTCTTCAAGTTGTTCAATATATTGGTGTGCCACTGTGAGTGAAAGACGATACTTACGGGCCTCTGACAAGATGGTAGCAATGGAATCAGTTGTGACATTTTGAAACTCATCAATGTAAAGATAAAAGTCATTGACTGGGCCTTTGCCAACAATGTCGACACGAGAAAGCGCGGCCATGGTGATTTTGCCAACCAATAAAAGTCCAATAAGGTTTGAGTTTATATCGCCAAGCCTGCCTTTTGAGAGGTTCACCAAAAGGATTTTCTTTTTATCCATAATTTCTCGGAAGTTGAGCACGCTGTGCTGTTGGGCAATGACAGGGCGCATGATATCGTTGGAAACAAATGGATCAAACTTGTTGGTGATATATGGCACAAAGTTGGCCAGCGAGGCTTCACCAGTAGTTTTCTCAGCGTTTTCCCAGAAGGCTTTGATGATTGGGTTTTTACATTTCGACAATTTGAGTGTTCGAAAGGCCTTATCACTCATGACCCGACTAATCTCAAGTAGGGTAGAACCACTTTCCGGATCCTCCATAACAAGACCGGCAGAGTTACGGAAATACTGTTCAAAAGCTGGGCCGCCAGCAGTTTTCATATCAAAGAGTTTGTTGAATATGCTTAGGAGCTCGTTGATGACAAATATTTTTTGTTCTGGGTAATTTATATCGTACTCAAGCATGTTGAGCCCCATAGGCCTTGCTGTATAGGCAGGGTCGAAGTAAATGACATCGTCTATACGATCAGCAGGAATATTGGCCAGAATGTGTTCAATGTCGGTACCGTGTGGGTCAATAAAGCAAACGCCGTCACCGTTTTTGATATCTTGGATGATCATATTTTTTAACATGACAGTTTTACCAGTACCTGTTTGTCCGATAACATAACAATGTCTTACACGGTCCTCTTTAGCAAAAACAATATCCGTCTTCTGCCCCTTGAAAGTATTTGTACCCAGATGAATACCTAAATTACTTGGAAAAGATGGGGCTGGTGCAGAGGTAGCGTCCTTTTCTTTAAGTTCGTGTGGTGAAGATGTGCCAATAGGGAAGTGAACCAAGGAAGAAGCCTCGTTTAGTGAAAGCTCAAGTGACTTTTCGGCTTGGTTTCTAAAAGAAAAAGCCTTGCATGTCTCGATCAGGTCTTTGCCTTGGGACTCTTGCCATTTTATTGCATTCCCACCAATGTATGAAAACTGTCCAAATGGTGCCTCGATGGATTCTCTGATGTGTTTGGCTCTCTGTGGTGAGGTCGCTGAGGATACTATTCTGATAGTAGCTTGGACAATGCGAGAATCATTTTTCTTTTTCAGAAGCTCAATACCCTCGTTGTCTATTTTCTTTTCATGCTCCTCTTTTTCTATTGGTTTTTTGAATAAACTGAAGGCTTCTTTGGCCAGCCCTCCTAGAACTCCTTCTGTTGCTTTTTTATAAAGATCCTTGACTGTCCCACTACCGTTTAGTGCTTCAGTCAAAATATGATTATTGCGTTCAGCTATTCTATTGTGGCTTTCAGAAAGAACCATTTGGACAGCACAACCTTCAGCGGTTTCAGCAATTTGAGAGAGAGCGCCCAAAATAGCCATAAAGGGGTCGTTTTCGAAATCGAGATAAGTCTTAAGGGGTTGGTAAGGTGTCTCCTTTAGATGAGCGACACTCGCTGAGAAAGAGTGAGCCTCGACGGAAAAAATATTGTAGTCATCAACGACTTCATCGACTATTGCTCCTGGGAAAAATGAGTAAACTAACTTGCCAAAACCATCCACCAAAAGTTTGGGTACTGCTACATAGACCACGATATCTTTTCGATTGTGTTCTACTGCGAGTTCTATTGAAATCGTATTATCGAGCCCTACCAAAGAAACCAAGCTAGTATAAAATTGTGCCATGGCAGCGACCTTCTTTTTGAAGTCATCAACTTTGTCTGTGCTTGGTTCACTAGGTAAGACAACCGAAAAAAGTGTGTGGTTTAAATCTTTGTATAAACCTTCATTTTCTTTCAGCCCCGGGATTGCTCCGATAGTGTGTAAATACTGCACTAGAAAGCGGTGGAAATCATCCTCAAGGTGAGGGTCGTTCATTTTCTTCACTACATCGAGTGCATTCTTGATACCTTTCTCTATCATGGTACCGAAGAGCTCTTCTATCTTTTTGTCGTGGGTTTCTGGTTTTAACCGTAGGACGATTCTTTCAGCTTCATGTTCTGGGAGGGTTCTAGCTTCGTGCAAGAAGTCTTTGGCTTGTCCCTGAGCGTACTCTTCTATTGTTTCCCGGGTAGCGCTCTCAGGGCTCTTGGAGCCGCCCTCTTGAAGCACATAGGCCTTTTGAGATTCATTGGCGATATGGGCTATTTCTTGTTCTTGGGATTCAAAAGTTTCCTTAGGAGCTAACATGTCCTCAGTATACCGCGCAAATAAAAAAAGCCGAACCTGTTAAACAGGCTCGACTGGTGTTAAAGAAAAGCTTGGAACCTTTTTGGTTGCTATTCTATACACAACCATTTCATTTGATAAGAGGGGGATATTATCAAGCGAAATAATTTTTTCACTTGAAAGTCCAGTTCTCTCCGAAATAAAGTTAACTATCTTTTGTCTTTCAAGCGTCACACTCTCTTCTGACATTTTTTTATTATTAGGTATTGGTAAGTGAATGAAGCCACCACTACCAGGTCTTACCCACCGTTCATCACAGTTTAAGTAGACTAGCATTGCAGCGGATCCTACCTCGTCTGCTTGACCGATAAACTTCACACCTTTTTGTGAAAGTTCCAACATAGCATTTGCTATTTCTGCATATGCTCTTAGTCTTCCACCGTGTGATTTAATTTGAAGATAGAGTACGTTTGATGACAAAGAAGCTTCCTTTAGCTGAATAATTAATGAACGAGCCCTCTGCACAGTCAATTTCCCAACAAGAGGAATACTTGCCATATAGATTAAAATTTGCTATAATCCTAACATATTTAAATAATTTGTCAAATACATGTTTAACCCAAATCAATCACCAAAAGATGATAATCAAAAGCCAAAAGGAAGCGCTGTTGACCTTGAAAAAGCAAGTAATCTTGATGCCGATGGAAACCCTAGATCTCTTCAGAAACTTCCAGATGGGACTATGGCTTTCTTGAGTAATCAAGAATATCAAGATGCAGTAAATGGCTTAGGAAATAACTAATTAAACAAAAACCCCGCCAGTGCGGGGTTTTTGTTTGGGTGGGGATGTTGGTATACTTAGTAAATATATGGGACAGGAAGCATTAAATAGTGAGGTAAATAATCTCAATAAAGTAGAAGACCTTGCGCCTGTTGTTTCGATAGAGGGTAAGTTAAATCCGGTGGTTACCAAAGAAGATGAAGGACTAGTCAAGGAAAAAGTTTCAAAGCTGAACGAAGAAATTGCTGAGATGGAAGAGAAATTACAGGCAAAAGCAAATACAGATAGAGACTATCCACCTGTAGTGCCGACCACTGTTTATCTTGGGGATGGAGACACAGAAATAACGCCGGAACTCTTAAACAAAAAGAAAGAAGAGTTATCAAAATTAGAGAAAACGATCCCACCAAAACCGAAAATAAAGAGAACCTTTCTGGGCTCACTTTTCAGTTGGTTGCCTTAGTCGTCTATCTTGCGTAGTCAATAATTCTCGTCTCTCTTATAATTGTTACTTTGATTTGTCCCGGATAGCGGAGGTCGCGTTCGATGGTGAGAGCAATATTTCGCGCTAGAGTTTTGGATTCCAAATCAGAGATAGCTTCTGGGTGGACGAAGATACGAATTTCACGACCGGCTTGAAGGACGTAGGCTTTTTCAACTCCTTGGAAACCGCTAGCAAGGGACTCAAGCTCTGCCAATCTTTTCAAATACATTTCAGCTGTATCACGCCTAGCACCGGGCCGACTTCCTGAAATCATATCGGCAGTTTGGACGATGACGGCTTCAATGGATTCATGTGGGCAATCGTCGTGATGGCTTTTCATAGCAGAAATAATTCTCTCATCAGTGCCAAACCGGCGAAGCATTTTGACCCCTATTTCTATGTGTGTACCTTCAAATTCATGATCAAGGGCTTTGCCGATGTCGTGAACGAGTGCGCCAGCCTTGGCGATGTAAGCATCGGCACCGAGCTCGGTCGCCAGCATTCCAGCTACATGTGCCATTTCGATAGAATGTTGCAAAACATTTTGTCCGTAGCTACTTCGATAGTGAAGTCTTCCTAAAACAGCCACAACACGCGGATCGAGATTGAAAATACCACATTCGTAAACTGCGGCTGCACCTTTCTCTTTCATAACTTCGTGAATGTTTTTCTTGGCAGTTTCTAATTCTTCCTCTATGCGTGCCGGTTGGATGCGCCCGTCTTTTACAAGTGCTTCCAGAGCCGCTGTTGCTATTGCTCTACGCACCGGATCAAAACATGACACCACAATTGCGCCAGGGGATTCATCGATCAAAAGTTCGACACCGGCGACACGTTCAAAAGCTCTAATGTTTCTTCCTTCTTTCCCAATGACTTTACCCTTCACATCATCATTTGGTATAGCTACAGAGGCAGTGGTGAGAGCGTTGGTGGTAGGGACAGAGAGACGCTGGATAGCAGTCATCAGTATTTCCTTGGCTTGGTCTTTAAGAGACTCCTCCATTTGAAATTGTAATTTGTTACTACGAACCGCTAAGTCTTCTTCGTATTGTTTTTCAATATCGATAATAAGTGCAGCCCTTGCATCCTCACGAGAAAATCCGGCCAGCTTTTCAAGTTCTTTGACTCTTTCTTCAACCAAGGCTTCAACTTCTTTTGAAAGAGACTCGGTGCTTTGTTGTTTATGTTCTATTTGTTCAGCACGCTTATCGAGTTCGCCTTGGCGTTGATCAAGTAGAGATTCTTTTTTGATCAGACGATCTTCGGTTGCCTTGAGATCTGACTCTTTCTGTTTTTCGATTTCTCTAGCCTCGTCAATTATCTTCTGAGCTTGTTCTTTGGCATGCATCAAACGCTCACCGACGGTGAGTTCAAGTGAATTTTTGCGAAGAATAAATATTACAGCGCGAATACTATAACCAATGATGCCTCCAGCAAGGAGCATGCCCGCAGCGAGTAGAAAGGGGTTCATGTTAATTTATTCCAGGGTTTTTGGTAATAACCGCATCTATAATGCCGTACTTCTTACTCTCACTTGCATCCATGTAAAAGTCTCTTTCCATGTCGGCTTGGATTTGTGTAAGTTTCTGACCTGTATTTTTAGCAAAGATTTCATTGAGACGAGCTTTGAGTTTGATTACTTGTTTGGCTGTAATTTCAATATCAGTCACTTGCCCCTCAAACCCTCCGTGTGGTTGGTGAATCATTATTTCTGAGTTTGGAAGCGCAAAACGTTTTCCTTTAGCTCCTGCAGCTAGTAAGTGCGAAGCCATTGAAGCAGCAAGCCCTACGCATATAGTAGAAACATCTGGTTTAATAAAATTCATCGTGTCTAAAATCGCCAGACCAGCAGTGACAGATCCTCCTGGGCTATTGATGTAAAGACTAATATCTTTCTTAGGGTCTTCATTAGCTAAAAAAAGAAGTTGAGCAATTATAAGGTTGGCAACATGATCATCAATAGACCCTCCAACAAAAATAATACGATCTTTGAGCAGGCGAGAGTAGATATCATAAGCGCGCTCTCCACCTGAGGTTTTTTCGATTACGGTTGGTATTAACATAGTGAGTTTTTAAAGTTAAAAGTTTGTAAAGTTGAAAGTAGTAGGGCAGTCAAAACAGCAGTTCGGTACGCATGTACTATAACGGTATTTTGCCCGAAAAGCAAAAATAGGTTGACTAATAATATATATACTGTATAGTATGAAAAACTAAAAGCCATGTATTCACCAAGTTTTTTCTTTAACCAATATGACATATTGGATAGTCCTCCACCAAAAGTTATAAAATCAAAAGAAGAATTACAGAAAGAGCGGGATGATACAAAAAAAAGAAATGCTCTGTATCGTAAGCTGAAGGGCGAAGATCCGTGTCTCAATATTATTGATTAGAAAATAAAAAAGCCCGGAATATAACCGGGTTTTTATTTTAGGAAAAAGATTGTCTGATGGCTTCCAAATCTTGTTTATGGCCTGCGCACGACCTTACTTGGTTAAGAACTGGAATTTTTTGGTAATGGCACAGTGCCAATGCTCCTAAAGCATCTTGCACTGCATGTGCCCACCAATCATACGAAGCGTCCATTGAGCTTTTGTAACTACTCATCCAGGACACATACTTTTTATTGGGCCAGCCGAATATCGATGAAAGATCAGCAAGATATTCTCTGTGAGCAGGGAATCCTTGTGGCTTCGCATACAAAATATCCTCTCTGAATCCCAACTCCATCTCAACTATGGTTTGTTGGCATGACGGCAAAGGTTTCCAATGGCTGTGTACCGTTAAGCTTAACTTCTTTACCTTTGATTTCTTTATGGAAACCTCGGTAGCTAGCTCGTTGTTTAGCCTGACGGTACTTTCCTTTTTTGGTTCTATAGTTTGGAAATTGTCGTCTGTCTGTCTCCAGGCTCCCTCTAATTGTTTGGCATACCCACCAGCACCACCAAGGTATGGTGGCCATTTGTTATGTGGAACGAGTATTATATTATCAAGCCCCACCAACAGCTTAAGAGCGATAATATGTTCAATAACATTAAGTGTTACACCATTTTTCTTAAGCTGAAGCCTTCCTTTTTTTGAGTAAGCTATTCTGAAGTCTATCGGTACATTGCCGTCCTTTGTTCTTATAAACCATCCTGGCCACTCTGAAGGGAGAAAATCTATACTGGATTCCCACCCCCAAAAGTTTGGACCTGTAACCGTGACCTTTTTTACTAATATTTTTCTCTTCATGTGCAGATAATTTTTGTTAACATTACCTGATTGCGCCATAAAGTCAAACCTCCCCATCAAATTGGTGGGGAGGTCAAACCCCACCGTAAGGTGGGGTGAGTTCTGTAGTTTTTATAAACTCTCTAATGTCGAGAGGATTTTCTCGTTGGTCAGTATCATATCCGCGTAGGCTTTGGTTCGAGCCAGATCGGCGCCGGGATACATTTGCATAAGTTTCTCTGCTTCTTTGTCTACTTCTTCATCAGTAGTTTTTACATCCATATCTTTGGCAATAGCGTTTATCAGTATTTGGAATCGAGCACGGCGCTCTGCCTCTCCCTTGAATTCTTCCATTAAGTCTTCACGAGTTTTCTTGGTGTGTTTGAGATAAGCATCAAACTCCATACCACTGCGCGCTACATCAGACTCTATTTGAGCGATCATTTTTTCTTGTTCTGATTTTAAAATAATTGGTGGAACGAGGAACTCAGTCTTTGCAATAATACCGTCCATAATAGCAATACGGCGTTTGTCTTTTTCGTTTTGATCCTTTTCACGCAGGACATTTTCTTTGATTTTGGCACGCAGGTCAGCCACACTTTGGAAGTTACCAAACGATTTGGCAAATTCATCTGTTACCTCTGGGAGAGGTTCGGTGTGCCCATGACTATCATCGGTGTGGTCGTGTACATGGCCATAGGCGCGCATTTGTCTTAGGTCCTCAATCACCTTATCTATCTCTTCTTCAGTAGTTGCTACTTTGGCCACCGCTTCAGCATTCTTGGCAATTTTTTTGTAATCAGGCAGTTTTATTTTTGGTAAAACTTCGGTGGTAATAGTAAAGCCGAGTTCGTTGTCACGGGCTAGCTTTGTAATAGAGACATTAGGGCGACCGATGGCGTCAATCTTTTTCTCTTCGAGAATAGTAGGGTAGAACTCTTGTATTGCCAGCTCGGCCATATCAGAGAGAATAAGCTGGTCTCCTAATTGCTTTTTGGCTATTTCCTCTGGTACATTGCCTTTTCTAAACCCTGGCATTTCTAGGTGTTCCAACAAACGGCCAAGAGCCTTCTTTTCAAAGGCACTAAAATCTTTCCAAGAAATTTCACCCTTGATCTCGACAGACCCATCTTTCTGTTCAGTAATTTTCAAATTGTCTATATTTATAGGTTTCTTAGGCATAGTTAGCTGAGTCTAACATAGGAAGTAACGGAACACCAAAAAGAGATAATTGGTTGTTATTGCGACTCAGAATAATCAGGAATAATGATATCACCAACAGCGGCTTCGAGGTCAGAAGGACTGTCTTGGGGAGTCACAGTAATAGGTTCTGACTTATTTCGTAATAAAAGCAACACCAAAACAACGGCGACGATTATGAAAAGTGACCACAAACTTTTATGCTTGGGATTCATAGTTTTATTCCGAACTTTCTTTTTCGTTTAAACTATCTTTTAAATTAGCTATGCTTTCGATAAGAGATGTCTTGGCTGATTTCAGAAACTCTTGTGCTTTTTTTAGTGGGTCTTTGTAAACAACAACTTCTTTTGGTTTTATTATCTCTCCATCAACAGTTTCACTAATAATTTCTGGAGGGACAATACCAACGAACTGGTCTATAGCGGTGTTGGCGTTCATTAGAGAAGCGCTTGCTTCATCGAGCGCAAGTTGCGCATCGGTTGTATCTTTTTCTCTTTTGGTAAGAAGATCAACGAATGTCTGTGTACGATCAACAACAAGCTTGAGTTTGGCACTAGTTGAACGCAAATCAGCCTCTATCTTTTGTTTCTTGGTTAGGGGTTTAATTTCAGGCTTTTTGATCTCGATAGGAGTATCTTTGGCTCCTTGGGCAGACGCAGACAAATCTGCCTTCACTTCCGCAAAAGCTGGTGCCACAAAGGCCAGAAGGGCTATAAGGCTTGTAATAAAGGTCTTTTTCATAGCGCTATTATACACCATGAGAGACGATTGACTAGGGTAAGTATTACTGTATAGTAATAGAAACCTTTTTAGAAACTTAAATCAGCTATATGAAATTAAGCGTATCGAAAGTCAGTGTTGCCCGAGTGTTACTTTCTTTGTTTCTTCTTGGGGCGATAATTGCTGGGGCAGCTCTCTTGTCAGCAGCTTTTGGTGTCATGAGTGGTTACGATGCCTACAATGTGTTTTGGTCAAGTGGTGTTATTGGGGTCTTTTGCTTAATCTTAGCAAGAGCAGTAGACAAAAAAACCGTAGAAGCTGTGGAATGGTAAAGAAATTAAAATGCCCCCAACTGGAGGCATTTTTTATTTCTGAAATTTTTCTTTGTAAAGTAGAATAGATTTTTCGATAGCTTCGATAGCTTTTTCTTTTCCTTCAATACTATCGATATGTACTTCTCTATGTTCTAGTTTTTTGTAGGTCAGAAAGAAGTGTTCTATTTCTTTGAGCGTGTGTTTGTTGATGTCGGCGAGTTCTTTAACATCATTCCATCTAGGATCGTGATCTGGGACACCAAGAATTTTGGCATCGCTCTCTCCGCCATCTACCATATTTATGATTCCAACCGGGCGAACCTTCACCAAAACTCCAGGATTCAGAGCATAAGTGGTAAGCACTACAACATCAAGCGGATCACCGTCAGCCCAGTGAGTTTGAGGTACAAAGCCATAATCAAATGGGTAATCCTGCGAAGTATGCAGTGCGCGGTCAAGAGTAATGAGACCTGTTTCTTTATCAAGCTCGTATTTATTTTTTGAGCCCTTAGGAATTTCTATAATGACGTTTATGATTTGGGGCACATTTTGCCCTGAAGTTATTTCGTGTAGGAGGTTCATATTATTTTATTTAGTTAAAAGTTACTTATTAATTAGGATTCAGTTTCAGCTTTTGTTTCTTCTGCAACAGTTGTTGTAGTTTCATTTGATAATTCAGAAAGTGGTTTGAAATCTTCTCCTTCAACTGGTTTTTCTGCCTCTGATGCTGGGTCGACAGGCACTTCTGCGCCTTTGATATCTATTTTCCAACCTGTGAGCTTAGCTGCCAGTCTGACATTTTGTCCACCTTTTCCGATAGCTAGAGAGAGCTGATCTGGAGCGACCTCGATACTTGCTTTATGCTCTGTCTCGTCGAGTACCACATCTAGAACTTTGGCAGGGGAGAGAGCTTTCTGAACAAATTCTGCTGGGTCTTCGGACCATTCAATAATATCTATCTTTTCTCCACCGAGTTCGTTCATGACGGTACTGACTCGCACTCCTCTCTGGCCAACACACGAACCAACTGGATCAATGTTTGGATCAGCTGTCCAAACTGCAATCTTGCTTCTTGCTCCTGGCTCACGCGCGATAGCTTTTATTTCAACAACACCATTGGCTATTTCGGGAGACTCTTGAGCAAAAAGCTTTTCCATGAACTTTGGGTGTGTTCTAGAAATGCGAAGGTTAATGCCTCTAGGGGATTCTTCTACATGATAAAGATAACCTCGCACACGAGCACCACGAACATAGCGCTCATTGGGTATCTGTTCTGCTGCCGGGATTACACCGGTCGCCCGGTTGAAATCAATAAAGACAGTACCCTTATCTACTTTTTGAATATGCCCTGAAACGATATCACCCTCTTTACTTCCAAACTCTTCCATAATAGAACCTCGTTCTGCTTCACGAATGCGTTGAATGATAACCTGCTTAGCAGTTTGCGCAGCAATACGACCGAAGTCGTCTTTTGGTTCTAGATTGAAAACAATTTCGTCCCCAACTTTGGCATCACTTTTCATAATGTGTGCATCGTCGAGCAAGATGTGTTTTTCTTCGTTATAACTTTCGCGTTCATCTGTTTCTGCCCGGGTCTCTGCTTCATCTTCGAAATAAACCAGTGTGTCATCAACAACAGTTTTAACTTGATCGAAAGCAACACTTCCGGCATCAAGATCTATGTGAGCACGCACAACCTGTCCTTTCTTTCCGTATTCTTTTTTGTAAGCAGCAGCGAGAGACTGTTCAATAGCATCAATGAGTTTGTCGCGACCAATTCGGCGTTCACTCTCGAGCTGTTCTATGGCAATTTTGAGGGCTTTGATATCTAACATATATTTATTTGATTGTTATCGCCTCCGCCGGAATGGGCGGATGGCGGATGATTTGTAAGGGGTTAACAGAAACGTCCGCACCTTTCGGCCGGACATTTACAAGTGCAACTATATCATATAACTATTTTTCTGCCAACATACCGAGGCAAGGCCTCGGTGTGTTTGTTTGGTTGGAGAGTAAGGAAGGAGATATTTTGATATCCACAGTTTATACCCATTTTTAGGGGAGAATTGTTGACATTTGGGCTTGTTTATCCTATACTGATTCCAAACGTACGCGAGTACCTTTTCAATAAATTTCTTGGCAATATTGCCGTTCATCCTTTAATTTTTTAAAATGAAAAATTTAAACGCTATAAGGGTGGGCGTGATATCGCTTATCCTTATAATTTTCGTATCTTGCAGTGATAAAGGTGGTGGTTACAATGGACCAGGTCCTGGTGATCCTCCTCCTGCCATTGGGGCAAAACCAGTTGTTACTGCTGGTAACCCTGCAAAAGGGTGGTTCAATGGATCTATTACTGGGTCATTTGGTGTCACCAGTACAGATCCTATTACAGGAATTGTAATCAAGGCTAACGGCGTTGTTGTTCCTAACGAAGCCGGTTATTCCTACACATTAAACAATGTGACCGGGTCAGTCCAGGTTGAAATAGCTGTTACCAATAAAAATGGTACAACTACAGCCTATGCAAATGCCGATGTTTATTCGTTGACAAAAACGAATTATTGCAACACAGGAGACTGGAAACTGAACAAAACTTTCATAAACGGGGCACTTATGCCTTCAACTTGTTATGTCTATAGATTTTCTATGGAGAATGACATAATGAAATTTGTTCAAAGGTATTCACTTTGTGAAGGGTTGCCCGACTCACCTGCTGGGCCATGCAATTTGGATGAGGGGAATTTTAAGATAACCTTTGGATCGATCACTTATACATATAGTGATTTGTCTTCTACTTTCTTAAAATTATCTTACACAAATACCGCTGGCCAAGCGGTTGTAAAGGAATTTGGACACTAAGATCGCACTTGCACCCCTTTAGTTTAAGGGGTGTTTTTTTTCGCCCAGTTGCTATACTTATACCTATATAAGCTAGATAACAGTAGAGTCACAACATTTATTATATGAAACTATTTAAATACATTGCCCTTAGTCTTTTATGTGTCGGTGTACTCGTTACCCCTATTCGTAGCGCACTAGCACAAACAAAAGCTCCGCAAATGGCTACAGTAGCTAATGTAAACATTCAAGGAGCCAAGATCGCAAACCAAATTGGCAGCGTAGTTAATGTCTCGTTCCTACTTACTAATGGTAAGGGGGTGCAAACAGGGGTAAAGTATAGTGTTAGGCTTTATTCTAAAGTTAACAGAAATATTGTTATTGATGAGAAGGTCTATGATGAAGCACTAACTCTGGCTGAAAATTCCCAAACACAAAAAAGTATAGTGTATGTCGCACCTGCAACTCTTTCCGGTACGTACTCTCTTTATCTTTTTAGTAATAACGATGTTGGATTTCCTTTTGGAGTTGTTAGTGTAGGGGATGTGACTTTCACGGCTAGTCAAAAAGGGATAAGCGTCGCGCCAGAGTCTTGTTCTACTAGTATTGTTGGTTCAAACGAAAAAAAGTCTCACTCCCTTTCAGAGAGCCCGGTGTTGAGTAGTAATCAATCACTCAAACTTTCTTGTACAGCACAAAATACTTCAGCAGGAGTGCTAAGTTTTATTCCTTCGTATCAAACATATTACCGAACTCTCGGTGGCGAGAAAGCTGAAGTTACAGGCGGGGACGTAGCACCAATATCCTTCAAAGCTGGAGAAAAAAAGATTGTGGCACTTACTTTACCAGTGGGTAGAAAGCCACAAATATATGTAACCCAAGTCACATTTGGAGAGGGACAGTCAAATAGCGTAGTAGTTAGATACAGTGTCAGTGGGGCTACTGCGACCATAGTCAATGTTTCAGCTGATAAGGATTATTACAGGGCAGGAGACAAGGCAAATCTAACACTTCTTTGGTCTGCACCGCCTGTCCCGACCTTTGCTGATGTTGTAATCAAAACTGATAAAGGAGCACTTTGTGGCAAAACCAGTGTTGATGAAATAAATGGCTTTAAAAGCAATATTGAGGTCTCAATAAAGCGTCCATGTTTTAATCCGTCTATTACAGTTTCCCTTAAAAACAAATCAGGCATGACTTTGGATGAGAAAACATTTGATATAAAGACAACCTCAGTCAAAGAGTTCGGTGGGACATTTGGTGGAGTAAAAGGGGCATTACTTATTATATTAATATTATTAGGCATCATTCTTGTAGGAAAGTATATGAAAAAGAAAAAAATAAATAAAAATATTACTACACCGCTGGCAGTGGTTGCATTTATTGTTACCCTCATGTCGTTCTCATCGGTTCAAGCTTACACTTACCCGCCTATTGGGGCGCAAGGTAATGTTTATGTAGTAGTAAATGTCGCTAATGTTAATAACCCAGGGAGCTCAACATATAGTCAAGGTGATCCGATGAATATAGACGGAAGTGTGGTCTCTTATAATAATAATTTTGATGAAGATGTATCCTTGAGTGCTATAACTATAAATTTGAATAATAATAATCCAGTCCAAATATTTAATCCCCCATCAGGGGTTATCTCTGTAGGACCTAGTTTACCTTCCTATACCGGCCAATCAGTCCTTCATAATGTAAATGTCCCAACAAATCCTCCACTCCCGCAAACATTTACTGTTGATTTCAGCGCTGGGATTGACGAGATAGTACCAATTTTACACAGCTTTGCTGGGGCAGATTTATTTTCAGCTGGTGTGAATGGCGTGGTTAATCCAAATCCGGATCCGATCTTCCTTAATGACCCAGGAGAAATATTGTTTACAGCCGACCCCGGGGCCTATGACTTATTTGTCAATGTGGATATGGATGATTCAGGGTCGGTTCAAATTACTGATAGTGATGGAACCTTCCACTGTGCAAATACTACTGGAGCCGACACTTCTGGTCCTATTGAGAAAGTTGTTTTTAATAATAACAACCAAACAACTATTCAAGTTATTAAAATCACCCCGTGTCCATAGTAAGAAATATAAAATAATGAAAAAAATCACAACAAATATGAAAAATATAATATTACTTGCATCGTTTCTTGTGCTTACTTTTGGGCTTAGTACAAAGGTTTCCGCAGCGTGGACATATTATAGTCACTCCGAAAACTACACAGTAGATGCTGGCTCTCCACCCGTAATTACTGTAGACCTGACCGCTACACCGACTTCAATGACACTTCCGACTAGCCAGACAATATTGAATTGGACAACAACAGGCACTCCAGACAGTTGTACTGCCACAAGTAGTCCGTCAACCTCATGGAACGGTACATCACCTTCACCTTCTGGTGGTGGTCCGACGATAGTAAGTGGGCTAAGTGCTGGAAACTATACTTTTGATATTACTTGTATAAAAGCTTGGGCTGGTGGAACTGTTAGTGCTTATAGTTCTGTTTTAGTAGTAGTAAAT
Organism: Patescibacteria group bacterium; assembly: GCA_038058445.1. GTDB lineage: Bacteria > Patescibacteriota > Minisyncoccia > Phycocordibacterales > UBA9973 > UBA4124. The sequence continues at coordinate 9,186 of JBBUBB010000022.1, read as the reverse complement.
CCTGCAGTTACAGAGTGTTCCGACAATATTGATAATGCTGACCCAGAAGATAGCTTGGCTGATATTAATGACCCAGGTTGTCATGTGGGCGATGTTTTAACTGGCGCTTATGATCCAAATGATGATAATGAAACTAACGCAGTGCCGTCACCGTCTGGGACGCTTTCTGTAACAGGTTGTACTATTTCTTCAGGAGGCTCTAGTTGTTCTGGTTCTGTTTCTTGGACAACCTCAGATCTAACGGCAAACCCTACCTCTATTACGCGTAACACGGGTTCACCTGCTTCCTTTACACCAAGTCCACTAGCTAGTGGTTCACAAGGTGCGACATTAAGTTATGGGCAAACAGACTTCTATCTGTATCACAACAGCGTTCTTCTTGCCCAGTCTTCTGCTACTGCTAGTTGTGCAGGCGGGACTTCATGGAATGGATCTTCGTGCCAAGTAGTTGTTGTAACTCCGTCGGTGTCTCTAAGCGCTCTTCCTAGCAGTATTTTCTTGGGTAACTCTGCAACTCTTTCTTGGACAAGCGCCAATGTATCTTCTTGTACGGCCAGTGCTAGTCCAATAAGCGGTACCTGGACTGGAGCAAGGCCTACAAGTAGTAGTTTCCCTCATGAATCTACTGGAGCACTGACCGCGACCACTACCTTTACACTTTCTTGTACTGGAGTAAATGGAAATGCTAGCGACGCCAAGACAGTCACTGTGACAGTTGGTGATCCAGGCGATATAATAGCTGATCTTGTAGCTACTCCTGATAGGATTAGCTCAGGAGAATCGGCACTACTAACTTGGAGTTCACAGGGCGCGACATCTTGTTCTGGGATCGGCTTTAACACCGGCGGTGCAATACAAAATACTACCGGGGTATCAGTTAGCCCAACAGTTAATACTACCTATACTCTCAACTGTACTGATGGAACAAACTCAGCCTCAGATCAAGCGACAGTCACTCTTAAGCGTAAATTCTTATTTATTGAATTTTAGAAAAACAAATCGCTCGTAAAAAATACTAATCTTATAAAGCTGTCGGTGTTTTTCTGCTGAAAAACAACCTGATTCTCGGCTCAGTCAGCCTCGAAACACACCTTTACGAAATTAGTGTTTTTGTACTCGCTTAAAAAAGAAGTTTAGAAAATAAAAGTCGTAATGTGTTTTATGAATCGAGGACTCTGCGTAGGCATCCGCAGAGAATAAAATACGTTACGGCTTTTATTGTAATCTCACTTTAAAACCCCCTACTTACTGATATACTATATCCATGGTTGTTGATGAAGTAAAACTACAAAGCTTGTTACTCGACACTAGTATCCTGACAGTCGATGATATAGCAGCCTTTGAAAAAGAAAAAAAGCAGAAGGAAACAACACTTTCTGATTTTGTTCTTTCGGCTGGCAAAGTAAAAGAGCCAGAGCTTCGTAAACTTCAAGCTTATGTACTCGGTATTCCATATCTCAATCTTGAAAACGAAAAGATTGATAAAGAGGTGCTTCAAATGATACCGGAACCAATTGCTAGGAAGTACAATATTGTCGCTTATAAAAAGCGGGGCAATGATTTAGAGGTCTGTATTTTAGATATCGACAATTTGCCGGCAATTGATTTCGTCAAAAAGAAAACTGGACTGCGTATTCTTCCACGACTTACTGACACTGAGTCTATTAAGAGTGTCTTGGTGCAGTACAAAAAGAGTTTACAAGCTGAATTTGATACCATTATTCAGAAGGAGGTTGGTAGTTTGCAAAAGGTAGATGAGAAAGATGATAAGACGAGTGAAAAAGACTTAAAAGAAATGGCGGAGGATCTGCCAGTTATTAAAATTGTTGACTCTCTTATTTCTCACGCGATTTTACAAGGCGCTTCCGATGTCCACATTGAGCCCGGTGAAGAGTCCTTGGTAGTTCGTTATCGTATTGATGGGATCCTACATGACGCTATGACTCTCCCAAAAGATGCGGCTCCGGCAATAACTGCCCGTATTAAGGTGTTGGCAAATCTGAAGCTCGACGAAAAGCGTCTTCCTCAAGACGGAAGGTTTAAAATCGTACTTGATGATTCTCCTGTTTCATTTCGTGTCTCAACACTGCCGACTTATTTTGGTGAAAAGACTGTGATTCGTATTTTGCGAGAATCTTCCCATGGCTTCACTCTTGAGGGGCTTGGTTTCCACGGAGAGAGTCTGGAGCGAATCCACGAAGGCATGAAACAACACTCTGGTATTTTGTTAGCCTCTGGGCCAACTGGGAGTGGTAAGACAACAACACTTTATACTATGCTAGATATTTTAAATACCCCAGAGGTGAATATTTCTACAGTTGAAGATCCTATTGAATATCAAATGCCAAGGATCAACCAGACTCAAGTTAAAAGTGAAATTGGTATGACTTTTGCTAATGGCCTCCGAGCGCTTCTTCGACAAGACCCAAACATTATCATGGTGGGGGAGATTAGAGATGGCGAAACAGCTTCACTGGCGGTTAATGCTGCTCTTACTGGTCACTTAGTGCTTTCAACCATACACACCAACAGCGCTGCTGGTGCTGTTCCACGACTTATCGATATGGGTGTTGAGCCGTTTCTGATTGTTTCTACTGCCAAGGTGATAGTAGCTCAGCGTCTAGTGCGAAGACTTACAAGCGCAAGAGCGCAGTACTTTTTGACAGAAGGGGAGTTAGCAGCTCTCGGAAAGGTAGTTGACCTTGATCGAGCTCGTATATTTATTGAAAAAGAGAATTTAGTAAAAGCTGGCACTCCATGGGGGAAGATACCGTTTTATAAGGCAACTAAAAGTGAAGAATCAGAAGATGGCTTTAAGGGGCGTGTCGGTATTCATGAGGCCCTAAAAATTTCTCCAACAATAAAGGAAATAATTTTGCGTGGGGGTTCTGCTGATGAAATAGAAGCACAAGGCAAAAAAGAAGGTATGATGACTATGATTGAAGATGGTATTTTCCAAGCCATCCAAGGCCAGACAACCATCGACGAAGTTTTGCGTGTGGTTAGTGAGTAAAAATTTGGTACACTAATAGAAGTATGAAGTTTTCTTATAAAGGGCGGAGTAAGGAGGGAGCAGTTACAACTGGGGTTGTTGAGGCGCGCGATCGTACAGAAGCCATTAATGCAATTCGCGGACTTGGGTTTACCCCGATATTTGTTAATCAAAAGTCTGGGCTAAGTTTTAAGTTGGGTAGTATATCGTTTGGTCCTGGTAAGGTTAAGCTTAGTGAAAAGATTCTCTTTACTAGAAACCTCTCCGGGATGCTTAAGGCCGGGTTGCCACTTTCTCGTGCCCTCTTGGTGCTATCACACCAAACTAAAAATGCGTATTTATTAAAAATTGTTCAAACCCTTTCTGATACTATTGATAAAGGGGGAACTTTTTCTGATGGTTTGGCCAAATACCCAAAGGTATTCTCAGCTCTGTTTGTCTCAATGGTTCGTGCAGGGGAAGAGTCAGGAGGAATGCCAGGGGCTCTCACTGAAATAGGTATTAACCTTGAAAAGAGCTACGCCTTAAACAAGAAGGTTAAAAGCGCCATGATGTACCCGTCTATCATCTTAGCGGCTATTTTCGTTATAGGTATATTGATGTTTATCTATGTGGTGCCAACCCTAACCAAAACATTTAAAGAGTTAGGTGCGGAGCTACCATCTTCGACAAAGTTAGTTATTGGACTCAGTGACCTTATCTCCAACCATCTTCTATTACTTGTTGTTGGTATTGCAGTTCTTGTATTTTTAGTCATTTTAGCCTTTCGATTACCAAGGACAAAGAAGGGGATTGATTGGTTGGTTGTACGGTTACCAGTGATTGGGACAATTGTAAAAGAAATGAATGCAGCGCGAACAGCTCGAACTATGTCCTCACTACTTTCTTCAGGGGTGAACATTAGTCGATGTATTTCTATTACCAAAGAAGTGCTGCAGAATGTTTACTATAAAAAAGTTATGGAGGAAGTAGAGAGTGTGGTTGAAAAAGGCGGAACCATGTCGAGTGTCTTTAAGGCACAGACTAAGCTTTACCCCGTTATGGTTGGAGAGATGATCGAGGTCGGGGAAGAAACCGGCAATCTTGGGAGCATGCTTCTTGATGTGGCTACTTTTTACGAAGGCGAAGTGGACACCAAGACCAAAGACCTCTCCACTATTATTGAACCAGTGTTGATGATATTTATTGGGGTGGCCGTCGGTTTCTTTGCCGTGTCGATGCTCTCGCCGATGTACTCAATAATGGACTCTATTAAATAGCAATGACTGATTTTAAAAAAGGCCTTACACTAATTGAGCTAATTATGGTTGTTGCTGTTATTGCCATTATTGTAGCTATCACTGTGCCAGCACTTATCTCATTTAGAAAAAATCAGGCAATACAAAATACTACCAATGCCATAACATCACTTCTAGAGGAGGCAAGGACCAAAACATTGGCTTCTTACAACAATACTTTTTACAGTGTTCATTTCGAGACTGACAAAGCAACGCTATTTACTGGGAGTACTTATTCTTCCTCTGACACCACGAACAAAGTAGTGTTATACGATACGCCCGTTGTACTTCAAAGTACTTCACTCTCGGGTGGTGGGGTAGATGTTATTTTTGATCGTCTCAAAGGAACAACAAGTAAATATGGTACAATAATGGTGCAAATTCCTAGTGGTACCTCTAAAACTATTACCATCAGCTCTGGGGGAGTCATCACTCGTGATTAACTTTTATGCAAAGTTTTAGCAAAACACAAAGCGGGTTCTTTTTAGTCGAAGTAGTAGTGGCTACAGCACTTGTTGCCACAATAATTATTTTCATGCTTGGCCTAGTGCAAGACATAGTTAAGGTGTCTCAGGCCTCTCTCGAAAGGACACAAGCTAGTTATCTACTCGAAGAAGGAGAAGAAGCAGTAAAAACTATTAGAGACGACGCTTGGACAAATATTAGCTCAATAAACAACGGTGTTAACCAATATTTGGCCTGGAATGGTACTAAGTGGACATTTTCTAGTACTGACTCACCGATCGGACAGTTCAGTAGGGTCGTAGTTTTTGATAGCGTTTATCGTGACGCCAATGACGATATAACAACATCAGGCGGGACTGTTGATACTCGTACTAGAAAAATAACAGTAACCGTTTCCTGGAATACTACTACTGGAACAAAAACCGAGTCCCTAGTTTTTTATATAGCAGATATTAGAACATAAATTATGAAACATCCTGCATTAACAAAAGGATACTCGGTTATAGAATTAGTGGTATACATTAGTTTGTTCGTCCTAATCTCTCTCGTTGTCGTCCAGTCCCTTTTGTATTCAATGAAAACTTATTCAATTGCTCGGGCTTATAGAACCTTACAAAGAAACGCTGAAACCTCACTAAACAGAATTACAAGTGAAATAAGACAGAGTAGCGACGTGTCTGCAGGAAGCGTGTTTGGCTCTACACCAGGGACACTAGTTCTCACAGGTACTGATAGTGGTGGAGCACCTTATACCTCAACTATTTCAGTTTCAAACGGAGTGATACAGATTGTTACTGGAGGTGTGACAACAGCCCTTACTAGTGTAGAAGAGTCAGTCTCTGATCTTACTTTCTGGCACATTGTTACAAGTACGACCGACGCTATTAAACTCGAGGTTACTTATACAACGGTTCGGGAGCCTGTCATTACTAGAACATTTTACACAACTGTTGTTCTCCGTGAATAACTAATTATTTATGAAAAATAACAATAAACATTTTTTTCAAAAAGGCAACGCACTAATTATCACAATTTTATTATTTGTGGCGATTGCTACCTCAATTTCAATGGGCCTTGCTGCCCCAACAATAAGCTCTATAAAATCTTCTAGTGACGCTCTCGAATCAAAGCGCAGTTATGCCATAGCCGAATCTGGCGTGGAAGATGTTTTTTATCGTATCCGAACAGCTAAAAATGTTTCTTCGTCAGAGACGCTAACTGTAGGCAATCAAACAACAACGACTACTATTACCGATATCTCTAGTGGCAAGAAACAAATAAATACAATTGGCGATAGTAATGATAGAAATAGAACCATTAATACAGTTATAGAACAAGGTATTGGGGTTTCGTTTAGTTACGGTGTTCAATCAGGGAAGGGTGGTTTCAGTATGGGTAACAACTCAAGCATTGTTGGGAGCGTTTACTCAAACGGTCCAATAACAGGCTCTGGCTCTATCACTGGTAGTGCTACATCCGCTAATTCAGGGAATTTGGTACCAGATCAATCTAATGGGGCTGGAACACCAGATTACGATGTATCATTTGGGACTGCTACCGCTACACAAGATTTTGCCCAAAGTTTCCAAGTGAGCACAGATGAGGTTGTAAATAAAGTTCAGCTCTACATAAAAAAGGTTGGAAGCCCATCTAACCTAACAGTCAGAATTGTAAATAATTCAGGTAGTAGCCCATCAACAGTTACAAAAACTTCATGCACACTTTCTGCCTCACTTGTTTCTACTAATTATGGCTGGGTAGATGTAGTATTTTCCACAAACCCACAACTCGATGCAGGTACTACTTACTGGATAGTATTAGATGCGGCTACTTCTACTTCAAATTATTATAAAATTGGTGGTAATAATAATGGATACGCAAATGGTGCAAGTAAGATAGGCCAGTATAGTGGTACGTGGAACAACAATAGCCCATCTACTATTGATGGCTTCTTTAGTTTATATATTGGAGGGATAACAGGCCTTATAAGCGGGATAACAGTTGGTACAGGGACAACTGGTAACGCGTATTCTCATACAGTGAATAATTCTACTATACGAGGCACTAACTACTGTCAAACTGGAAGTGGTAATAACAAAGCTTGCAATACTACCCTTGCTGACCCAGTTGAGATATCTATGCCGATATCAGATCAAAATATTCAGGACTGGAAAGATGCAGGAGCGGCAGGCGGGACTTATTCGGGCACTTACACAATTTCTGGTTCTACGGTTACCTTAGGTCCCAAAAAGATTACTGGTGATCTAGTCGTTGACGATAACGGTACTCTTATTGTCAGTGGAACTCTTTGGGTTCAAGGTAGTTTAGATGTTAACAACAATGGGTTAATTAAATTAGTATCAGGCTATGGAAGTTCCGAAGGAGTCATAATCGTTGATGGTACAGTAGATGCTAGTAATAACGCTAATTTCCAAGGCTCTGGTACATCTGGAAGCTATATAATGGTACTCTCCACGTCTTCATCTGCAAGTGCCATAAAGCTTGGTAATAACGTTGGTGCTGTCATACTATATGCCGCAAATGGGACTATTGATATAAATAATAATGGCGCTGCAAAGTCGTTGAATGGCTATCAAATAAAATTAGGCAATAATGTTACTATCACATACGATAGCGGACTTGCTAACGCTAATTTCTCAAGTGGCCCTGGGGGCTCATGGAGTGCTACTTCTTGGCGGGAACAGTAAAGAAAACCGCTGTGCTATAATCTCAAACATGATATTACTTGTAGGAAATTGGAAAATGGCTCCGGAAAAATCTGCTGAAGCACTAACACTTGCAAAAAAGGTTCTCTTTACAGCTCGGAAATATAAAAAAAGTCTTACTATAGTGGAATGTGTCCCAGCTATTCATATTCCGTTTCTGGCAAAAAATATAAAGACAGGTATTAGTATTGGCGGGCAAGGTGTAGCACCAAGCGATGAGGTTGCTCAGACAGGACTAGCCAGTGCGGGGATGCTTGCTTCATACGGGGCTAAGTATTGTATTGTAGGCCATTCAGAATCTAGGGCTCGAGGTGAGACTGATGAGCAGACTTTTTTGAGTACACAAAATTTACTCCAGAAGAAGGTTACTCCAATCATATGTGTTGGAGAAAAAGAGCGGGATAGTCACGGGTGGTATTTAAGTGAAGTTAAAAGCCAGATTGAAAGTATTGTTTCCAAGATTTCACAGTCCGATCTCAAGAAGATAGTTTTTGTTTACGAACCTGTTTGGGCCATAGGCAAGGATGCGGCCAGAGAAGCTACAGTTGCTGAATGCCGAGAAATGATTATTTTTATACGCAAAGTTATAAGTGATGCTACAAACGAGAAGGTGGGTAGCAGTGTTCACATTTTGTATGGAGGATCAGTTGATGACCAAAACGCCCATGCTTTTATTACTGATGGTGGGGCTCAGGGGTTACTTGTTGGACGAGTTAGTTTGGATGCTAAGAGATTTGAAAAATTAGTAAAAAATATTAACTTGGTTGCATAAATGAAAACTCTTAAGGATATAAAAAGCATGAAGGGTAAGCGAGCACTTGTGAGGGTGGACTACAATGTTCCAATGAAGGGGAACAAGATTTTGGACACAAGGCGTATCGATACTTCTTTTGCAACCATTAGAGCGCTACAAAAGAAAGGTATGCTGGTCAGGCTTGTAGCACACTTAGGGGACGGCAAAGCGTCATTGAAACCTGTGGCAGATTATTTATCTAAACATTTCAAGGTAGAGTTTGTTACTGGCCCTATCACAGATTCTGTTGCGAATCCGCCATCCGCCCATTCTGGCGGAGGCGGACCAAAAGGTACAGTACTGCTTTTTGAAAATATCAGGAAGTATGAAGGAGAAGAGAATAATGATCCAAAATTTGCTAAGACCCTTTCCAAGCTCGGTGATATATATGTAAACGAGGCCTTTTCAGTTTCACACAGAAAACACGCTTCTATTGTTGGGGTTACTAAATACCTTCCTAGCTACGCTGGCCTCCAGCTTGAAACAGAAATCAAAACGCTTTCTAAAATACTTACAAATAAAAAACACCCCTTTCTTTTTATTTTGGGTGGAGCTAAATTCAGCACTAAGATGCCACTCCTTGACCGTTTTATTAAAATAGCTGATCAGGTAGTTATTGCCGGCGCTATTTTGAACTCATTTTATAAATTCCGTGGTTTTGAGGTTGGTAAATCTGTCGTTGAAGACGGATATGACAAGCAAATAAAAAAGCTTCTATCCTCACCAAAACTTTTGCTGCCAATTGACGCAGTGGTGACTAGGGGAGACAAGAAGGCTTTTGCTAGCATAAGTGAAATACAATCGCTTGATGTTATCGAAGACATCGGGCCACTAAGTGTCAAAATGATTTCTAAAAAAATAGAAAAGGCCCAAATAATAGTTTGGAATGGCCCAACTGGCTGGTATGAGAAAGGGTTTGTTGGTGGGACAGTG
>JBBUBB010000021.1:0-4437 GCA_038058445.1 Patescibacteria group bacterium | reverse complement strand
GGCTTTTACTTGTGTCCTTCTCAAGTGAGTGTGTGATTACTGAAGCAAAAGGCTCACCTTTGAAAAGCTTTTTTATTTCTTCGTCAGTAGAAATTCCGAGCGCTCGAAGAAGCGACACAATTGGGAATTTGCGCTTTTTGTCTATTCGTACATATATAGTGCCATCGGGGTCGGACTCTATTTCAATCCAAACACCCCTGTTTGGAATAATCTTGGCACCAAAGTACTTTTTGCCCTTTACTTCAAGCTCAGTGAAGAAAACCCCGGAACTACGAGAGAGTTGAGAAACCAAGACGCGCTCAATACCGTTGATGATGAAAGTACCGTGACCAGTCATCATTGGGATATCAGACATGAAGATCTCCTGTTCTTTCTCTACTCCTGTCTGTTTATTGGTAAGCTTAACCCGGGCCTTGAGCTGACTATCGTATGAGAGCTTATTTTCTTTGGCATAATTTTCATCAAACTTTGGTTCTACCAGATGAAAAGACACGAAATCAAGCTGGAACTTTTTTCCAGAGTAATCATTTATTGGAGTAAATTCTTTGAAAACTTCCTTGATACCTTTTTCGATCAACCAATTGTAAGAATTGGATTGGTGTTCGATAAGATTTGGAAACGGAGCGAGGGGTTCTTTGTATTTAGAAAAAAACTTTTGAGGGCGACGAATAGTACTATGGTCTTTTGTGGATTTACTCATGGGTTACTTAAGGCGCAAAAAACTCCAAGACATCTGTATTTTGCAAATGTTTGGATTATCTAATAAGGATTGCTCTCTAAAACACGGTATCTCTTGCCATAACCCTGCCGTGACGTGTAAGGGGCTCAGTATAGTATAGCCGTATAAGTATGTCAAATAATACAAAAGAAAACCGGCAAACAGTTATGTTGTTTGCCGGTAATAATTTAGAGAAAAGGGTCCCCCTTCAGTTTGATAAAGTTCATTGAACCCTGTAAAGGTCCGCCGAAATCATACGCCCTCTGGCTGTATGGGGGGTTAACCTTAATGGATCTTGGTCTGTAAAAAGAATTAGATTCAATTGTATTTTCCACAATTCCACCCCCTTTTTCGACCGAAAGATCCCCAGTGATCAACTGGCCATTGACCATCTGATTTAAGGTGATCATGGCCTTACCAATAGACTTTCTGTCTCTCTTGGCAACCATCGGAGGCTGTACCTCAATTTTTTCCTTTGCTATTTGCCCATTTTTTAGGGCTTTTTTATATTGGCGAGTGGCGCTTTTCAACTTACGCCTCTCAGCTTTTGTTAATACTTGTACCATAAATGTTAATTTGCTTAATCATAGCACAGTATTGAGTAACTGTCAATAAGCCTTACTTCTTCTGTTTAGCTCGCCATTCTTCTATATTTTTGTGGTGTCCCCCAACTAGAACCTTAGGTACCTTATACTTTTTACCCTTATAAATAAGGACTTCTGGGCGAGTATACACTCTTGGACTAGCTGTTCTAGCTTCTTCGAGGGATTCTTTGTCCCCGAGTACTCCTGGTATTTGCCTTACTATGGCATCAGTCATAACAAGCGCTGGCAATTCCCCACCAGTTAACACGTAGTCGCCAATACTATATTCGTCAGCTTTTAAAATTTTGCGTACCCGATCGTCCACACCCTCATATCTGCCACATATAAAAACGATATCTGAATAACTTTTAACAAACTTCTTGGCAACAGTATTTGTAAACATTTTGCCACTTGGAGAGAGTTGAACTACTTTAACCTTTTTCTTGAGTTTAAGTTTCGAAAAAGCGCGCAAAATTGGTTCAGGTGTCATAACCATTCCAGGGCCTCCACCATAAGGGCGAAGATCTGTTTTATTATGTCTATCCTCGGAATAATCGCGAATATTGACCACGGCGTAGTCAGCTAGCTTTTTATCCTTGGCACGCTTAAGCATGGCTTCACCAAGGTAGCTTTTGATCATTTCTGGAAATATAGTAAGAAAATGAAATTTCATTTTTACAGATCTTTTAGATCTGCCATGGCGTCATCGAGGTTGGCGACATTTGGTGGTGTATCTGGTGAGTTATAGCCTCCTGCTGGTTCGTTGATCTTGAGGTTCACTCTAGCGTTGTGCTTCATGCCGACAACGCGTAGGAGTGTACGAATAGCCTTGGCAGTGTTACCTTGGCGACCAATGATTTTGCCCATATCTGCTCCGTTTACTGAGAGAGTAAGCAGGACTCCCATTTCGTCCACCGTTCGATTCACCTCTACATCGGCTGGATTTTCTACTAATGCCTTAACTACGAGCTCCAAGAATTCCTTATCATTCATATCATTTTCTGTCTTAATGTATTAATAAGTGAAGTATACCAGAGTTGACTTTAATGACTAAATGTTAAGGAAAAATAGTGAAAGATGCATCCCAAACTGTATAAGGACTATCGCCTGGAATTGAAGAGTTTACTCCAGACCAGATTGCAACACCCAGAGTCCCTGGACCTTGAGCGCTATTATTTAATACCCCACGATAAGTTAGTGTTTTACTTTGACCTGTATTAATAATATATGGAGGATTGAAAGTAACAATATTATTCACTGGACCAGTGCCAATCAAATTACTACCATCGTAAATTTTTATCGAAGAGAAAGCCGTTGGACCTAGAGGATACATGGTGACCGATACTTCACTTTGGTTAAGATTAGCCTCTCCACAATTGCTAGTAATAGTAACCTGACCTATCTCTATTTCTGCCGGGTTTTGACTTAGGTTGAAATTCGCCCAATTTCTAAGTTGTGGATTTGTAGCCATTGTCTGAACGACATTTGGATATTCACAAGATGATGAAATAGGGACAGTAATATCTTGTTTCTTGCGGATCACTTTATTTTTTGAAAAAGCATGAAGGGTGAAAGTATATATTCCAGTGTTTCCTTGGGAAAGTGGGCCAGTTATCTGCGAACCTACTACTGGCAGATTATTCCATCCTGGTATTGCTTGACCATTAGAGTCTACACCTGTAATACTAACCTCTGCGCAACCTGAGGTAGACCAGGACAGTGTCGTTGTGGTGTTATTGGGGGTTGGCGACGGATTGGCTGAGAACGATTTAATATTACAAAGCAGAGTTCCTAATTTTGTGATATTTACATATATTGTCTTTTTTACTTGAATACCATTTATACCCGCAGCAATTAAAGTAAATGTATATACCCCAGTATTACCATAAACAAAATTCCAGACAGGTGGTCCATAAACTTCAGAACCATTAACATTGTTAGTTATCCCTCCATCCCAAGCTTCTCCTGTTGAGGTCACCCCAGTCATATCGGTGGAAATACAACCACTTGTAGACCATTTAAGCGTAGTGGAACCGCCTTCTGAAATAATACTAGGACTTGCCGAAAAAGAAGTAATAGTACAGTTAAGTGAGATTACTGGTAACCCTATTTTTGAGCTAGTTAGTAACGATAAAGTGTTCCCATCAACAGTTTTACCCTCCCCTTGTATTTTGTTTACCTCTTTAAACAATTTAACAGCGGCAGCTGTAATCTTCCCATAGCTACCATCAACTCTACCAGAAAAATACCCCAGTTCTTTTAACTTTTTTTGAAGAGTACGAACTTCAAAATTGTTTTTCATTCCATAAACAATTGGCCTCGGGGTGGTTTTTACAACACCTGAGACACTCTCAGTTGGCTGAATTTTTATTTGAGTATCTGGCTGTACTACGGGCGGCAAAGCTATTGGATTTTCTGTAGTCGTAGGATCTTTAGTAAGAGAAGTTGTTGTAGCGGGAACATCTTTGTAGAGTGTCGTGCTGTCAGAACTTTTTGTTTCTTCAGTAGTTGTTGTGGTTTCTACTTTGACAGTCGAGTCGATAGAAGAAGCTGGTAGACTTTTTTGGATACCGAATATATTTTGAAAAATAGTTTTTAAGGAAAAAGCTTCTGTTTTAGATGGGAAAAGAAACAAGCCGATAATGACGACCCCTATAACCACATGTTTTTTATTCATACTTATAAGTATACCCCTTGAGTAAAAAATCCCCAATTGGGGATTTTTTACTTCTTTTTGAGTTCTTTCCTCTTCTGCGTCGGAGCCTTCTTCGAAAGCACATTTATTTTCTTGCCTTCAATTATCCCCTGCTTGATGAGCATATTGTGAACGGTGTCAGTGATTTGCACACCATGACCTATCCAGTATTTGATACGATCAGCCTTGAAAGCAACATTGTCCATTTTGATACCATAAGTACCGAGAATTTCCTTGAACTTTCCACTCTTGGTACTATTTTTTGATTCAGTCAAAACAAGGCGAAATGCTGCCTCGTTTTTACGTCCGATTCGTTGTAGTCGTATCTTTAACATGTGCCACGAAATATAGCAGGAAAAGAAAAAAGCGTCAAACCAAACTTTTGACGCTCAAACTCATTTCTCGTTGTGCTCTACGAAAGCAATCGAAAGGAGCCCTGC
>JBBUBB010000020.1:0-1637 GCA_038058445.1 Patescibacteria group bacterium | reverse complement strand
TTGGCCTAACTATCTTCCAAGTACCAAATGCAGCACTCTGGGGAGTATTTGCTGCTGTAGCCTCACTTGTACCAACAGTTGGTACAGCCCTTGTTTCTATCCCAGTAATCCTCTTTCTTTTGATAGTTGAACGTACTGGAGCTGCTATCGGTTTTGCTGTATGGGCAATGGTGCTTGTGGGGTCTATCGACAATTTCTTAAATCCTTATTTTGTTGGAAAGAAAATAGCCATCCATCCTCTTTTGGTTCTTTTCTCAGTGCTTGGGGGCTTAGTTCTCATGGGGCCAATTGGTATTTTGGTGGGGCCGCTTGCGATTAGTTTTCTATACGCCTTATCCAGTGTTTATAAGACAGAGGTAGTGAGTTAAATAAGGGGATTTGTTAATGTTGCTTATTGTGTCTAAAGGGCATAGACTTTATATATGAAAAATTTTCAAAGAGGTGGAGGTGGTGAGTTTCGAGGAGGCAATAATCGTGACAGGCAAATGTATCAGGCAATTTGTAGTAACTGTGGCAAGCCATGTGAGGTCCCATTTAAACCAACAGGTGACAAACCGGTATTTTGCAATGATTGTTTTAATAAAAGAAGAGATCCAAGTGACACGAGAGTAAGCAGGCCACAGTTCGATAACAATAGCCCAAGACGAGATTTTTCTGCGCCCCGAGATCCTCGTGCTCCGTACAAGCCTATGCAAGAGAGTAGTAACATTAGCAAACAGCTCTCCGATATAAGTGTTAAGCTTGACCGACTAATAAGCGCTATGGAAAAGAATCCGCCAACTGTCGGGCCAAAAGCAAAAACAGAAACACTAAAACAAGTTTTAGATAAGGTTGTTGCAAAGAAGGCTCCTCCGCCAGCTGGCGGAAAGAAAAAAGTAGCTGTCAAGAAGAAGAAATAAGCAAGGACAGTCCTAAATAAGCAAGGACAGTCCTTGCTTAAAATGCTATGTACTACGTTTATATTCTCAGGTGTCGGGGAGGGACGCTTTATGTTGGCTCGACCAACGATATAAAAAAGCGCCTGGAGACGCACAATGCCGGCAAAGGCGCCAAATACACTCGAGGACGACTGCCAGTAAAACTTAAATACAGTGAATCATTTGCGACCAAAGGCGAGGCTTTAAAACGAGAAGCAGAGTTAAAGAAATTCTCAAGAGCGCAAAAGTTATCTCTGCTATAATATCCGGTACTATGACCCAAGCGCAGGCGCTGACTATTTTGAAGACCGGAGCGAATGTCTTTTTGACCGGTGAACCGGGTAGTGGTAAGACTCATGTCACAAGGACTTTCATTTCTTATTTACGCGAACATGGTATTGAACCAGCCATCACCGCCTCAACAGGAATAGCCGCGACTCACATTCACGGCATGACAATACACGCTTGGAGTGGCACTGGAGTAAGAAATACATTGGACGCTTATGATCTCGATGCTCTCTCGACCAAAGAATATTTAGTGCGAAGAATAAATAATGCCAAAGTTTTGATAATAGACGAAGTTTCCATGCTCAGTAGCAAAACACTTTCAATGGTAGATGTGGTTTGTCGGACACTTCGTGGAGTACCCGAAGCCTTTGGTGGGTTACAGGTAGTGCTCGTCGGTGCCTTTTTTCAGTTGCCACCAATTGTAAAAAGAGA
>JBBUBB010000019.1:0-6736 GCA_038058445.1 Patescibacteria group bacterium | reverse complement strand
CATCTTTTTTCGTATCGTTATTCCACATCGATCCTCCAGCTGCCATGGGCATGATGAATCCTAGCCAGATCAAAAGTGCTGTACAAAGTCCAGAGACACTAGCATCTAAAGATATGAACCTTGCAAGCACCCAGATTTGAAGTATGGCCAAGACGAACTGCAAAGCGTACATAGGCATGGCGCGCTTGTTCATTTCTTTGCGCTTTACTGGGTCGGTCATGCAGTCTGGATCAGCCTTGATGAGACGAGCCCAAGTCTTGCCAAAGAGCGGGCCGTACCAAAGCATCCCTATGACCATTGAAACTATCGCACACACGAGAACAGGTAAAAATTGTATTTCCATAAAAAACTATTATTTATTAATGAGACCATTATAGTATGGAAAGGTGTTGGTTGCCATATTGAAAGAAGATATACTTAATTTCATGGAAGATTTTGATTCTTGGAACGAGCTGAAAAAGAAAATAGATAATCAGGAAGTAGAGCCAGATCGATTCCCAAAAGAAGGCGAGGTTTGGATGATCGCTCTTGGTAGGAATATAGGTTTTGAGCAAAACGGTTCAGGAGATAATTTTTCTCGTCCAGTATTGGTAATCAAGAAATTTAATAATCAAATGTTTTGGGTTGTTCCACTATCTACGAAACAGAAGCAATTTGATTTTTATTTTAACTACAAAGATCCAAATAATCAGGATGTTTCTGCTATTTTGGCACAAATGAAATTACTAAGTATTAAAAGGTTTAAAAGAAAGCTCTATGAAATTCCAAAAGATACGAGTGACCAAATAAGGCAAAGAATCAAATCTTTTCTCTAGAAACTCGAAATCCGCCTTTTGGGCGGATTTCTCGGAGCCTTGCGGCACTTTGTATATTTAGTATAGCAAGCTGTTGGTATAAGTCAAGCGCTATGATAAAGTAAGTCTTGCAGATATACGGAGATGTGTCAGAGTGGTCTATCGTGCCTCCTTGCTAAGGAGGTGGGCTCTAATCGGCCCCGTGAGTTCGAATCTCACCATCTCCGCAAATGGTTAAAGTAGAGATAGCTAAAGAAAAAGACTTGAGAAGCTATAGAGAATTGCGATCTCTGGCAATTACTGGCGCTGACAAAGAACTCTTTGGTTCCAGTCTCGAAATGATTGATTCAGAAAATTCTCGGTCTGAAAAAGAGTGGATAGAAGATATCGTAAGTCTAGACAAGTTTGTAGTCTTGGCACAGCAAGATTACAAGGCGATAGGTATGGCGAGTGTGATACAAAAAGGAGAAGGTTGGTACCTGAGATCATTTTTTGTAAAAGAAGATTTTCGTAATAACGGAGCTGGCAAGACTATTTGTGCCACAGGTTTAAATGAGATAAGAAGACGAGGCGGGAAGAGAGTTTTTCTGCATGTTAGAAATGGAAACGATATCCCTAATCATATATTTGAATCGTTTGGATTTAAAAAGACACAAGATGATTCTACTGGGGTTGGTTATTTTATGGAGCTCGCTCTTTAGGTGTATAATGCGCAAATATGAATAAAAAATTATATCCGTGTTTATGGTGCAACAATAATGCCAAAGAAATGGCGGACTTTTATGTCTCTGTTTTTCCAGAGGTCAAAATATTAGGCGAGACTCCCATGGTTGTATCTTTAGAAATATTTGGACAGAAGCTAATGCTCCTCAACGCTGGGGATAGACACAAGTTTACTGAAGCTATTTCACTAGTTGTAGAATGTGAGACACAAGAGGAGATAGACACTTATTGGGCAAAGCTCACTTCTAACGGTGGAGAAGAAATAGAGTGTGGTTGGTGCAAGGACAAATATGGACTTCGTTGGCAAATCGTCCCGACTATCCTCGGCTCTCTGATGAGCGATCCAGCCAAAGCCCCAGCCGTCATGGCCGCTTTTATGAAAATGAAAAAGTTTGATATTGAGAAGTTAATAAACGCATAATATATTTTTATTTATGAAAATATTCTTAACTATAATTGGTGCTGTACTTCTATTTTGGCTCATTTCAACAATGCTTGCAGGAAAGAAACCAGAAGCTGTTATTTCGAAACCTGCTGAATATATACCCAATGATAAATTAGTTGTTGTCAAAAATGCACAATATGATGACCTGAAGAAGGTTTTGAATGATTTTTGTGCTATATACAATAGTGATAAATTAGTTGTAACTCCTCGGCTCACAAAGATTTCGGATACAGAGTTTACTATCACTTTTCCATACGACACTGATTTCGTTACCTACTCGTTCCTTGTAAACTATCTGAAATATCCTAAAGATATAAAGTCATGGAATGCTGATGTAAATGCTTGGTTAACGACTAAGTCATCTGATCAATGGATAACAGAAAAAAGTGCCAATAAAAAAGTACGATTGTTTCTTGCTTTAGATGATAGAGAGTATGATAACGTGTTTTTAACAACTGAAGATAATATTGGATACAAGCTCGGATTTGCAGCAGGAGAAACATCGCAGCTTCTTGGTAGTCCCAAAGAACCATATATCGCCCCAACTGTTGATATCAATAGCTTGACTGGAAAAACATCAGAGGATTTTCATTAATTTATCTCCTCTTATACCCATGCGCTAAGGCAATACAGAGAATGTTTCTAGCTCCGGCAGAGTGCAGGGCGCGAGTGGCTTCGAGGAATGTGGCGCCAGTGGTTGTCACATCATCGATGACAATGTAAATCTTTCTTCCGTCAGCTGGCGGATTCTTCATTCTCATTGTTTCACTAATATTTTTAATTCTTTGTTTTTTATCTGAGATATGAGATTGGGGGAGAGTTTCAGTTATTTTCTCTAGTACATTTTCTATTTTTGAATCCGGTAAGACTTTTGTTATCCACTGTGCAATAGCTTCACTTTGATTGAATCCTCTCTTTTGAGTTTTCTTTTTATATTGCGGGACAGGCACCAAGATAATCGTCTCAGGCTTTTCTGACTGCAAATGTTCAGCAACTATTTCACTGATTAGCTCACTTGCCTTGAGTGCTAGCAATTTTGCTTCCTGTCCCCGATGTCTGTACTTCAAATTCCAAATACTGTGGCTTACTATCGGGTTGCCATAGTCATAGAGACCATAAATGCCGTCGTGTTCTGTGATGTCAGAAAGGGGAATTAAAAGTAGGCATTTCTCACAGATGGCTGGGCCAGGCCTATGACACCCCGCACAGCGTGATCCAAAGAGAAATTGATTGATGATCCGCCAGCTGGCGGAGATAGTAAATAAGAGATTTTTCATTTATACTATAGGCTATATGGATAGTATACTCGCAGGGCTAAAGAAATTCCTCTCGGCAATTTGGGGCGCTAAGAAAAGCAACATTGCTGTAGGAATAGACATTGGGACTTCGTCTATCAAGGTGGTAGAACTCAACAAAGAAAATGGCCGAGCCGTGCTCAAAACTTATGGTGCTTTGGCACTTGGCCAATATGCTGATGGTGGGATTATTGGGCAGGTTACAAACCTAGACCCTGAAGTACTAGCTAAAGCTCTTACCGACGTGTTGGCGGAGACTCATATCACTAGCAAAAATGTGGTTCTGGGTCTGCCATCAGTCTCATGTATTATTTTTATTCTTCAACTTCCTGCTGAGATCGAAGAGCGCGATCTTGGGACTGTCATACCAAATGAAGCCAAGAAATTTATTCCAGTACCGATCACTGATGTGTCACTCGACTGGTATATTATTCCGCGCCGTGAAGACTCAGGATCAGAGAGTCGAGCATTGTCTGAGAGTGGCGGGGAAGCTCGGATGAGTGTGCTAGTAGTGGCGACGCTAAACGAAACATTGGTCAAATACACAACCCTTATGCAAAAAGCCGGTCTACCAACCGATGCTCTAGAAATAGAAGTTTTCAGCCATATCAGAAGTGTGCTCACTCGGGAACTTTTCCCAGTGATGATTGTGGATATCGGAGCATCGAAAACTAAACTCTCAATCGTTGAGCACGGTGTGGTAGAGACTTTCCGTTTGGTTAATAAAGGCTCACAAGACATGACTCTCTCTATTGCTCACTCTTTGGAAATTCCTTTCGATAGAGCAGAAGCCATCAAGAAAGAAAATGGACTTGTTGTCACACCAGAACATCCTCAAGTTCCAGATCTCCTCAAAGTTCATCTCGCTGATATTTTCCAAGAAACTAATTCTACTATTTTGGCTTACGAAAAACGCTATAACAAAAATGTCGGCAAAATTATTTTTACCGGTGGGGGAGCCATGACTCGCGGGCTTCTTGATTACGCCAAGCAAAGCTTCTCAGCTGACCTAGTTATTGCTGATCCGTTTTCAAAAGTAGATTCACCTATTTTCCTTCAAGGTGTTCTCAAAACCACCGGCCCAGAATTCTCCGTCGCCCTCGGCTTAGCACTCAAACTTTTGCAATAAAAAATCCCCTCCGCAGTGGAGGGGATTACATAAAATCATTGAACACGCTCTTCAAATTTGATTACCGAAATGGATTCTGTTCGCAAAAGATTCATGAAGGGTTCAAATCCTTTGTACGAAATGTATTTTTCCATCTCGACCATTTTCTCAAAGAAAGGTTTAAGTACATTATCGTCCCAACAATTTTTTACTGCCTGATTCAGATCCTTTGCAACATCTTTGACCATATTAGGGTCAAAAGATATTTGTTTTTTAATATCTGATACCAGGTAAAGACCTATAAAGTCTGCTTTTAACATTACTTCTATAGGAATCGGTACTATCCCATAGATTGGCAATAATTGTTTCCAAGAAATAATTTCTTGGCTCATTAATGCCTGAAGCTTCTCAAGAGCCTCTTCCTTTCTTTTCTGTATCACCTGTTCATCTGCTTTGAGTTTTTCGAGTTTAGCAAGACGTTTTTGGTCTTCTTCATAACTCTTTTTTCTCATCGCTATTATCCGCATTCTCATCTTAATTACTGCGACACTGATGAATATCAGTACACATAGAATAAGAAAAGAGGTTACTACCCAGGAGGTAATAAAGTCTACGATTGGTCCCCAGAACTGTGTTACGGTGCTAATTAAGGCAATGAATAGAGAAACATATAGGAACGGATTTGTTACTATTTTTTCTCTGTACACCCATGCCCGGTATTTATGTCCCGAACACAGATATACACAAAAGAGAATAGGGAATAGTGGGGTCACCCAAATAATGAGTGATTTCCAGAAGAAAATAGGAAAGGCAATGCATCCAAGGATCATTGCAATAAGCAGTGGAATTCTTAACTTTTTCATTGTTCAATAATTTTGTTTTGAAAGAAAACGGTGTATTTAAGACCTTTTAATCGGTCTATGTCTATCCGCAGATAGCTTTTAAGTGCCAACCGGCTATGCGCACTAATTTAGGTATATAATAGCACATATAGAGATGAAAGTCAAGTAATCTTAAGGCAATGCTCTTGACAAAGCTTATATACTGTGCTATTATATAACCATAAAACAATTTAATATGAGAACGATATTTCAGATGCTGTATTTCATGTGGTTCACCAGTGAATACAAGGAGCTTGAGCTCCAAAGCAAATAAAAAATATTTTTAGGGATAACCCCTCACATGCAATGCGTGTGAGTGGTGAATTTTTCTTTTTCATATTGTTTTAAGGTAATCCACCACTTTGCTATACAAATGAATACACAATGGTGATATACTGTATGCGTATATTATGGAACCAAATATTCCAACATCTTTTATTCCTAAACGCCCAATTGAGTCTAGTGTTGCACCCGCGCCTCGTCGCTCTGGATCAGTTGGACTTCTGACGCTTATTACTTTTGTGGTTGTCATCGGTACAGGGCTGGCCTTTGCTGGGGTATTTTTGTACCAAAAACAACTAGTCGACCAAAAAGCCAAACTTGAGCAATCAATCGGGGATGCTCGTGATGGTATTGGCACGGAATTCGTTTCGGATATGAAGCGACTAGACGCTCGTATTTCCGGAGTCAAAGAGCTCATCAAGAACCATGTGGTGGTTACGCCTATTTTTGAAGCATTGGAGGCTACTACTCTTCGAAGTGTTCAGTACAAAGACTTCGGCTATATTGTTAAGAATGACCAGACTACCAAGACAGACTCTTTGATAGTTGATCTTACCGGAACTGCCAAAAATTATGCCACTATTGCCTTGCAGTCAGATGCTTTTTCAGCAAACAAGCTTATTAAAAATCCAGTCTTCTCTAATCTAACAGTAGACGACAAGTCGCGAACTATTAATTTTAAATTGACCTTCTCAGTTGATATAGCGGATTTATCTTATCAAACCTTTATTGATAGTTTAAATAAAAAAAATAACATATGAGATACATTTATTTACTATTACTAATAGGAGTCTCGATAGCTGTATTTAGTACGCTTATTGGGCCACGCTATAAAGATGTTCAAAGAATGAAAACTGAAGTTGCCAATTACAATGGCAGGCTTAGTACTGCGCAGGCACTAAAGGCCGAGAGAGAAGATTTGATTGCTAAGTACAACAGTATTCCTAAAGCAGATTTGGACAATATCAAAGTTCTACTCCCTGATAGTGTCGATAACATAAGACTCATCATTCAGCTCGATGGTCTGGCAACAAAAAATGGTTTGTCGTCACTGCGAAATGTTCAATACGAGAGCGCGAAAGATCAGCCCGCAGTAGTCCAACAACAAGCTGTAGGCGCGACACAAAAGCCTTTTTGTGAATTTAAACTCTCTATTAGTACCACCGGACCATACAAAAATTTTCTAGCTTTTATTTCTGATTTGGAAC
>JBBUBB010000018.1:0-4493 GCA_038058445.1 Patescibacteria group bacterium | reverse complement strand
TAGAAAAGAATATTATAGCAGCCAAGACTGCTCCACTTTGTATAGAGACAACGAAAGTATTAAAGAAAGCAGAAGGCGGGATGGTATAGAGATGTCCTGTGATAAGGAGGTGGGCAGTTGAAGAAACTGGAGCAAATTCTGTTAGCCCTTCGACAACTCCTAGAATTATAGTAATCAAAAATGTTAATGCCATATAAGTGTGTAGGCTGCTACAATCGCCGCGGTTTCAGCCCGCAGAACCGTATTTCCTAGTTTACAACTCTTTGCATTATATTTGTTAAATATTTCTTTGTCACTATCACTCCAACCTCCTTCAGGTCCAATATAAAAGACTAAATCAGAGACTTCTGTTTTTTTATAGGACTCTCCGTCAATGTCAAAATAGTATTGCTCTTTACTCTTGTGTACTTCTAAGGCCTCTTTCAAAGAGAGTGGTAGAGTGATATTTACTCTATCTGATCCACCAGAGAGCTCAAGCGCCTCATCGCTAATCTTTTGTAATCGATCGAGCCGTAGGGATTGTTTGATAGTTCTATCAGAGAGGATTGGAACAATATTTTGTACTCCGAGTTCGGTGAGTTTTTGTACTACCAGTTCGAAGTTATCTCTTTTGGTAATACTAATACAGGCTGTTATATTTTTTGGGACAATTTGTTTCTTGTTTTTACCAACCACACTTAGCGAGACTGTTTTCTTTGATATTTCAGTAATTTTACATTCATAGTCATCACTTCCGCTAGCAAATAAAACACATATTTCACCGGCATTCAGTTTCAGGACATGGCTCATAAGATGAACTATTTCAGTATCAGTAATAGATATTGAGTCACCGCTAGGGGTTTCTTTCAATAAAAATCTGTGTAGCTTTTTCATAAAGGCAATGAGTTTAGCATATCATAATTTGTTTATATCAAAAAATAGCATCACTATTTGTCAAGGTAATAGTACTGCTGACCAGCTCGTCTGGTATAATGTAACCATTAATAATTAAGTGGAACAGATATAATATACATATGAAACAACTTGTTTTAACAATGACAATGATTGCTTTACTCGGTGTTGGTCCTGTATTTGCAGAAGGTAATGGAACAGGCCGATTCGAGGAAAGAAAGGATGATATAAAGGGGAAAATTGAAGAACGCCGTGAGAATAAAAATACTCCAGTTAATCTTACCGCAGACCAGATTGCTTGTATAAAGACAGCTATAACAAAGCGAGAGGATGCTTTAATTGCTGGGCATGATGCTTATGCGCTAGCTATCAAGAATGCTTACATGGCTCGTAAAAGTGCGATCCTTGCAGCTTGGGATCTACCTGAGAGGGTTGCTCGTCGAGCAGCGGTAAAAGCGGCTGACAAGGCCTTTAGAGACGCTGTGAGAGCAGCTCGTATGACATGGAATACAGCTCGCCGTGGTGCTTGGAAGACATTTGAAACTGATAGAAAGGCATGTGTTCCTGCGGCTTCACTAAGTTCTTCAGAAACTGGAAGCTCAGAAAGTGATGGGTCATTATAAAAACAAGTAAATAACCAACAAAAAACACCCTTTTGGGTGTTTTTTGTTGTTCCTTTTATAAAGGACATTACAATGTCCTTTATAAAAGGAAAGCTGCTATTGTAACCTTCTCACAGCTGCTACGGCTTATTGTTATGAATACATTTAATAAAATTTCGTTAGTTGTGCTAGCTCTTACTTTTGTCTTTGGTTTAACAGGACCAGATCCAATTATTGCTGAGGCCGCTGGCCCGGCGATAGTGGATCTTGGTTCTTCAGGTAATTATATAGTTCTGTCAAAGACGGCAATCACAACTACTGGGACTACCGCCATTACTGGAGATATTGGAATTAGCCCAGCTCTTTCGACTGACACGTCTGGATTTGGATTAGTTCTTGATGTTACGGAATGTTTTTCAACAACAGTCCCGGTAACTCTAATAACTGGAAAAGTTTACGCAGCCGATTACAGCACTCTTGGCTGTACAACGCCTGCTATTTTGACCACAGCCGTAAGTGCTATGGAGGCAGCATACACAGATGCTTCCACACGAACACCTGGAACCGGTGCTACCAATCTTAATGTGGGTGGCGGAACTCTCAGTGGACTTAATTTTGTTCCTGGTACCTACACTTGGAACACCCCAGGAGACGTCACTATAACAGGGGATATTACTATTACAGGGAGCGCGAGCGATATTTGGATTTTTCAAATAACAGGGACTTTGGGCATTGAAGCAGGCAAGAAAATCATTCTCGCTGGTGGCGCATTACCGGAGAATATCTTTTGGCAAGTTGCCGGAACGACGACATTGAAACCAGGTTCTATTTTCAATGGGATAATTTTAGCTGGTCCAGGAGCTTCAACTATTGCTATGCAAGGTGGCGCAACATTGCACGGAAGAGCACTAGGCCAAACGGATGTCACCCTTGATGCTAATATTATTGATACTATTTCACCTCCACCTCCTTCAGAAAATATCGCACCTATAGCTAATGCTGGTTCTGATCAGGCAGTCACACTTCCTACTGACAGCGTTACTCTTGATGGGTCAGTAAGTACTGATTCTGATGGCACGATTATTTCATATGTTTGGAGTTTTGTTTCTGGACCTTCAGACATAGATCCAACCGATGTCGTTTCCCCGGCTACGAGCGGGCTTGTTATGGGAACATATGTATTTTCTCTTACAGTTACTGATAACAATGGTGCTACTGGGGTAGATACAGTATCTATTGTGGTTAACCCTATTTCTACTAGTGGAGGTGGAGGTGGAGGTAGACCTCCAATAATAACTCCACAACCGCAACCACAGAGTCAGGTTTTTGGGGTCGCTACTTCTTGTGGAATCTATGTAGATAAATTCCTACGCAAAGGTTATGACAATGATACAGAGGCAGTAAGAAAAGTTCAGCAATTCCTAAACGACTATACTAAAACGTCTCTTATAGTAAATGGTATATATGAGTCGGAAACTGAAGCGGCAGTAGCAGCTTTTCAACTTTCCCACAAAGATAAAATATTAACTCCATGGGATAAAACAACTGGTAGGGTGACAGCTCCGACTGGTATATTTTATCTCACTACTCAGGCAGAAGTGAATCGTATTATGTGCCCAGACATGAGCTTGCCAATTCCAACCAACTTGATTAACTGGAGCCAAAGTCATGGTTACGATGTTCCTCTAAAACAGCGTAATTAAATAGATCTTCAAGACATTTCTGCCTAATATGGAGTGATTTTTACCTTAGGCTATTGCCTTTTTGGGTTGCTTTTTGTATAATTTATGCAACATATGATTAAGACTGTCAAAAAGTATCTTGTTCCACATGAAGGCAACAGCTACACCCCGCACCTCCTTCGAGAAAGAAGCTTAGCAGCGATATTTTGTCTAGCTTTCGTCCTATTTTGTACATCGCTCGGTAGCTCATACATCCTGAAGAAAACAGATTTTGGCGCAGCCGTGTTGCCTGCAGTTTTGGTTGATTTGACCAATGAACATCGAATAGAAAATAACCAAAAGCCTCTCTCTGTTAATCACACACTTGAAATAGCCGCTCTTATGAAAGCAAAAGATATGGCTTCTAAGGGCTACTTTGCTCACATCAGTCCCGAGGGAGTTACTCCATGGCAGTGGTTTATTAATGCCGGTTACCCATTTGTTTACGCTGGAGAAAATTTAGCAATTAATTTTACAGAATCGAGCGATGTAGAAAATGCTTGGATTGCTTCACCGACACATCATGCTAATCTCATAAATAGTAAGTTTGATGAGACGGGGATTGCGACTTATGATGGCACTTACATGGGGCGATCAACAACATTTGTGGTCCAGCTCTTTGGTAAGCGTCCGCAGACTCGAGCTACCACTCCAGAGGTTATAAAACCAACTCCAGTTATTACACAGAAGACTGCACAGAAGGTAGCTGTAGCAACGCAGGAAGTTAAAGGAGAAAGTATCGCCGTAGCTCAAGCACCTATCAATCCCAAAGAACCAGCGCCAGTCCTTTTGGTAAATGAAAAAACTTTTGCCGTGGCACAAAATCTTAATGAGAATGAACCGAGTACAGAACTAACGACAAGCCCTTTTGAAAGGGAGTCAACCAAATTTGAAAGATTTCTTGTTCACCAAGCTCGGTATGTGCAATACATATATCTTGCACTCATCTTGCTCGTCTATATTGTATTTATTGGCATGATAGTTGCCCAACTAAGATATAAACATAGTAGCCGACATATTGCGCTCTCGGTCATACTTTTGTGTGCGCTGGGAGCGCTAGCTTATTGGAATAGTCATTTTATTCTGTCGTTCTTTTAATCCAAAACAAAAAGCTGCACTTTCGTGCAGCTTTTTGTTTTAGATTATGCGCGCTGTACGTTTACAGCGTTCATTCCTTTTGGAGAAGATTCTGTTTCAAAACTAACAGCGTCGCCTTCTCGAAGTTCATCAAATGATACTCCAACAAGAGCGTTACTATGGAAGAATAAATCCTTCGCAA
>JBBUBB010000017.1:0-6920 GCA_038058445.1 Patescibacteria group bacterium | reverse complement strand
TTTAATATATTCTCTTTTTGCTTTTCGATCTGCTATTTTTTCCGTTATTGCTGAGTAAATTCCGCCTATTAGTGATGATGTTCCAACAAGACTCATTAATGTTTCCATCTGAACCCCTGGATCTGAAAAGGTAAAATCTTTCATTCTTTCAATTAGATGTGGATCTTCTTTTGCAGCAAAAACCGCTAAGCCTGTAAATACAGCCCCAACTATGGCCGCTATTTTTTTGAAACTGTTTTTAAGTTCAGCTTTATTTTTTTCCACATGAACTACGTCTTCACCTTCTGTACGTATAGGATTTGCTGGTTTATCAAGAAATTCTTTTACTTTTTCTGCTCCCCCTAAATTTTCTATTTCTTGCTGCAGAGTTTCAATATTTACTTTTAGTCGATCAGCTTCAATTTTGATCTGCTCATCAACCTTTTCTTGTGATTCCAAAGATACAATAGTCTCGTTTGGATTGTTTTCTAATTCGTTTGTATTATTTGGGTGATATCCTTCAATGGTCATAAACTAACTCTTTAGTTCTGTCGTTATATCTTTGATAAAAGCTCGCATCTCTTCGACTCCTTTATTTAAAAATTGCAAAAGGGCAAGCTCTTCTTGCACAGTTGCAGTGCTGTTTTTTACCTTCTCTGCTAATGCTTTTACCTCTTCTGGTTTCATTACTGTATCCATACTGAAATAATACCCCCCAATAAGGGTTTTTGTCAACCCCTTATTCCAGGAACGGTGATTTCATGGATTGTATGCTTTGAATGTTACTCGAACCCTAATCACTCATAACAAATATGGGTTTGGCGGGAAATCTTTCTTAATGTAGGCTTCTAATTGTTGCATGATGTTATACATTAGGCTACTACTGTCAGGTGTTCCTTCAGTCATTGCACCTTCTCTTAATTTCCATTTCATGCCTCTTGTGCTTTTAGTGTTTTGGATTATTGGGTAATTGCTTTCTAAGAGCAACTCAGTCTTTGTACCATAAACTCTTATTCTCATTATTTGAGCAGAATGGTATTCCAATACAGCCCTTAGTTTATATTGCTTTAAATGGTAGCTAATATGTAAAGTCCATTCCTTCACAATGCAATATCAAGAGGCGGTAATTCTTCATATTCAAATTCAGCAAGAGGGTCTTCAGCCGTTTTGAAATTCTTTGCAATGGTATATGCAAACATACTTTCTGAAGGGAATTGAGAGGATGCTATCTGTTGAATGTCTTCCTCTGATAAATCTTCCATGATCCATTTCCACGCTAAATCTTCGGTTAATATTGTTGGCATCCGCTTTTTAGTATTGTGGATTGGCTGCATAAAACTATTAGCCCCTGTTGTAATAATGGCAAAAGTGTCCATTGTTTCGCCTGTTTCTTTATCGGTGAATGGCTGCCATATCCCTGCCATGTAAAAGATCTCTGCATCATTCACTCCAATTAAGTACGGGTAGGCAATATCTTTCTTTGCGCCTTCCGGTTTGAAATGCCGCCACTCAAAGAAATGGGAGGCTATTACCAGGCATCTTCTTTTTAATGCTGCATCCCTGAACATTTTACTTGATAAGAGGGTTTCAGATCTAGCGTTTAGCCAGGGAATGCCCTGCTTACGGGCTGCCTCAACCTGGGCCATTGTCTTAATCCATACCGGGATAAACTCCCAATGGGCTGAGACTACGTCAATATCATTTTTACCCTTAGCTTTTATTATCGGTGAATTGGAATATGCGAAACCGCTTTTCATCTGTTCCAGTTCCTTCATAGCAGCTAATGTTCCTAACTCCTTTTCAATCTGCTTTAGTTTTATGAACTGTATTCTGGTTACCCTTACGCCAATGAAATTGCACATATTCTTATTATTTGTATAAAAATAATGAAAAAGGCCGGGGGGTAGTCCCCGGCCCCAACCGATTTCGGTCTGTGAACGCCACTGATACAAATATATCTTTACAATATTCTCAAGCAAGGGGGAAAACCTCAAAATTTGACGTTTTTAACCCGATAATATTAATCCGTTTCCCTAGAATTACTAAAAACTTCTAATTTTATATTTCAGATCGAAAGACAGGCTTTATTAAATGATGAACTATGTACAACAGTATAACTCCTACCCTTACAAGGGCAGTGGCAAAGGAAAAATATCTGAGTGATATTGAATCTTGGAAGAATTTTGCCGAAAGAATTACCAAGAATCCCTTTACAAAAGTCTTTTTGCTTGAACGAGATGGCACAAAATGCGCTTGGTGTCAAAAGGCGTTATACGGGCAAAGTATAATCCATCATATTACTTATGACCATTGTTGTACTTACTCAAAAATGATTCGTGTTGCTTCTCCAACAGAAAACCGGCCTCATAAAACGCGGTTAGTTCCTGATTGCCAAAATTGTAAAAAGGAAAATAATGAAACATTCTTGGCGTGTGTGAACAAATTGGTTTTAGTCCACAATATTTGTAATAAAAAAATAGCAGAGGAAAGCTATTTGGCAATTAGTTAGATAAGTATCAGGGGCCGGGGTTTCCCCGGTCAATTAGGGATTTTTATTGGCAACGATTTGATCAATTATAGTTGAAATTGTTCTTTTCCAAGTTGGGGCGTCTTGGTTAGCCTGTGCACGGCATTTCAAAAGCATAGATTGTATGGCCTCCGGCATCTGAGGAAGTTTTCCATTTCCAAACTGAAGTAGTTTAAAAAAATCTTCAAGTTTAAGTGGTACAATATGAAGATTAATTTTGCTATCATCTTTCAAGTACCAATCCCCAGTTCTAAAAGTATGTGCAGTATTGCTATCAATATTTATAGCAATAAAAAGTCCGTATACTGCTTTACCCTGCGGCCCTTGTTGCTCTGCATATTTAGCTACATGTCTTCTTACTGGTTCTCCTTCCGCGGCCTCTTGTCTTGATGAAGACGTTAGAGTTACTTCAACTACTAAAATTGCATCCGCGAATTCAAATATCATGTCCGGCCCGTTTCCTGGCGCTGTGCCTACAGGAAGAAAATCTTGATCAATCTGGAACCGTCTAGCTTCCCAAGGTTTGTTAACTAAAGAATTTATAGCAAGAAAGGCACGCCATATTGCCCATTCGAAATAGGCTGGTCCTTCAGCTCTCGGAATAATAGGTTTCTCACCATTGGAGAGAACAGCAGGCCTATTTAATAAAGCATTCATCCAAGCTAGAATATCTTCTAATTCCTCAGGTTGCTTACGATAATATTCTTCCTCTTCAATTTGGGTTAGCTGTTGTTCTAAAACAAAACGCTTATTATCTACATCTTCATCCGCAAGTAAAGGCGCCACGGTTACGCCCTTTGCCTCAATTCTCCTTGTCAAATCAGTAACTACCTGTCGTGCTGAGTCAGGATTATCTGTTGGTAGCTGAGCACCCGAATAAAATCTTATTAAATATTCTGTATCTGAAAGAGCTGTTAATTGTTCGTCATGAATAAGTTGAGCTAGTTCTTCCTTAATCGGATTTAAAGAAATTCCTCTACCTCTTGATCGAAATAAGCCTGTAGCTTTTAGATAACGCAATGTACAATCTGCGTAATCATCAAGTGTTTGGCTTTTCATTCTTATTTTGTCAGCATCTAAATCCGGATCATTTTTCAGAACTGCATCGGAATATTCTTCCCGGTCAAATGCTCTAACACTGCCAGCAGCGGCCGCCCTCCTTTGCCGAAAACTCACGATAGTATCAACTATAGTATTAAGTCCTTCATCGGGTGATGATGTTATTACAAAAAGAGCAATCTCTTCAAATGATAAATAAACTTCTTCTTCCCGATTTTTAAGTTCAAAGAGAATATCAATTACATATTTAAGAGGGGAAAAGGGAGTGCATTCGAATCGGTCTTCAATTACAGAAGGTAGTCTTATAGCCAATAATGCCCTGAGGAAACATTCCTGTTGACCAGCTATAACTTCCGATTTGATGAGACGGTGACCACTTGGAGTGATTTCATACGGTTTACCAGATAATTCAGGGATTTGAGCACTGACAGGCGTTAAAACAGGATCTATTTGACCAGGCTGAATGCGGCTCCCAAATTTTTGAGTTATAAAGCCAAGCTTGGTTAGTGCTGATCTCCATTTTCTTCCGAAATCGGAATAATCAACCGGCTCATCACCTTCTTCTTCACGAGTAATTCTTGCCACCTCTGCAACACCGGCTTCATGCAGTAATAAGGTAAGTTCGCTTTCCTTTTCTCTACCAATAAGGTTGCCATTCAACGATGATGCCTGTAATGCAATAAGAGCATCTCGTAATCGATATGGAGTTCTAATTGTTGTATTTCCTAGGTGCCAAAGCATGGTAGTTATTGCCCAATAAAAATATACTCTTGTACGTCATTACCCAAAATCCCTTCTTTTTGGTTACCGAAGGAATATTTGTAGTCCACTTTTACAACCTGCACATGAGTTTTATATTTCGACATAAGACCCACAATTTCATCAAGGGTGGGAAGAGAATTTGAAGCATATGAGACAACTAAGATACTGTCCTTAAATTTTTTAAAAAGCTTATCAAATGCATCATAAGCCCCTTTCCGGGAAGAAAAGGGAGTTGGGTAACTTTTAAACTTCTTGGTTTTTGTATGTGCCTGGATTTCTAACCCTTTCCAATCACATGCCAATCCTTCAATGAAATGATACCTTCTAACATATTCATTGTCGGAAAGAGGGCTGAAGTAGGGCGGATCCATATAAACAAGATCAGCCTTTCGCCGAATTGTCATTGCATCAACCTGTTTTGATTGATTCTTCTTTGAATTATTAAAGATAGCTGCATTAATCTCTTTGACCGCCTTAATAAAGTGTTCGGTTAAAGAAATTTGCAAATCTTTTCTTCCATCATTGTATCGGTCACCAACGTATGTAAAAATCCCCCGGGGCCTTTTCTTTGTACATGCTCTTATAAGGGCGGCCTTTGCTATTGCCCTTTCATACTGGTTTGGCAACTTACTTATGTTAGCTCTAATTATATCAATAATCAAATTCTCTTCATCAGTAAAGTAAAGACCAGCAAATGTTCTTTGGACAAAGCTGCTTATTCTTCTGTTTGGTGGAAGTAAAAGTGTTTTCGCTTTGGCAACCGGAAGAGTTTTGGAATTATTCTCAATCATAGCCTTGGTATAGACTGCAGATAATGCCATATAATCATTGCTTATAACCTGTTTGCCCAACGACTTAAACATATAGCCAACAATTCCTGAACCCGAGAATAAATCTATGACCGATTCATATTGTAAATTTTTAGTCGCTTGTTGTAAGTGAGTTAAAAGCTTACTTTTTGATCCCATCCATCGTGTGGAGGGATATTTTAGTACTTGTTCATTTAATGCATCGGGGACAACACGAAGAGAAATCAGTTTTTTGGGAGGGATTGTTACTAATACATCCTCACCAGTGCGATTTTCAGCGTTACAATTAATATATCGCTTGGTTTGTACAATTTCAATTTTAAAGTCCCCGTATAGTTCATGCACAAGGGGGTGGTTTGAATTGGTAAGTACAACATAGCATCCTAATTCATGAAGCCGTCTTACTTCATTAGCCAGGTCTCTATGATCTTCTTCGTAGAATTGATCTTTTGTGTATCGTTTAAAATCGGCATATTTAGAAATAGGAAGATATGGGGGATCGAGGAAAATAAAATCCCCCTCTCTAGCATGCTCTTTTAATATGGTTTTGTAATCTCCACTTGCAATAGTGGCATTTCGTAATGCTTTTGATGCAGCAACTAAAGCCTCAGCATCACAAAGGTTCGGGTTTTTATATCGACCAAAAGGAACATTAAAATGTCCAGTTTTGTTAACCCTGTATAAGCCGTTAAAACAGGTTTTGTTTAAAAAAACTGTTCTTGCTGCAGCCTCGTAGGGTTCAAGTGTATCGAATTTCTTTGCTCTAAGCTTATAAAAAAAATCTTCTTGATTTTTATATTTGGAAAGTTTTTCGATGACCTTTACCGGGTTCTTTGCGATACACCTATATAAGTTTACCAATTCCGGATTTGAATCAGCAATTACAGATTGGCCGGGTTGTAAATGAAAAAACAATGCACCGCCTCCAAAAAAGGGCTCTATATATTTATTGAATTTTTTGGGGGTTGCCTCGGTCAACTTCGTTAATAATTGTGACTTGCCTCCTGCCCACTTTAATACAGGCCTGGCAAAAGTTTCTTCAATTTTCGTCGCTTTTAAGCCCATTGGTAGTCCCCGAAATTTATATTTGGATAATAGAAGAGAGTACAGAAATAATAGCACAGCTCCTGCCTATCTCAAAAATAGGTAGTTTGCAGGAAGAATCATTTTTGAGAATTCTACATATGTTATTAACTATTTATGGAAAGACGGGAAACAGCGCCAAGCCCTTGTCCGGCGTGGCTTAGGCATCTCGGTCTGTGAGCTTCACTTGTATAAATGTATATTTACCGCAGATCAAGAAAATGAGAAAAAGCCGAATTTTGACGTTTTTTAAGAAAGCATCGAAGAATAATCTCAAAATGTTTTACGGTATTTTTGTAACGAATTGATATCCAAAAATAGATTTAGTCCTGTCGGGACTACTTTCAACGAGAACTAACAATTCTTAAAAAGCATGGAACCCTTGCCAAATACATAACTGGTAAGGGTTTTATCATTTTACGGCATTTACCACTCCCGTTAATTCCCGTTACTTGTTTTACATTTTGTTTTACGGTTTTTAAAAATCTATTTGTACCTTGCAGGTATGAATTTGCCGCAAGTATCAGTAGTGTTTAACTGGCGTAACGAGGACAATAAGTCTGAGTTATACTCTATTCATTTGCGGATTACAATAAACAGGGATTCCAGGTATTACAAAATACCACTCCCTCAAAAAGTAACAGAGGCCCAATGGAATGGTAAAGATGACAACTGGGTAAAGAATCACGAATTTTCGTTTG
>JBBUBB010000016.1:0-4424 GCA_038058445.1 Patescibacteria group bacterium | reverse complement strand
GATATTAGATTATCTAGCTCGGATCATTGCCAACATGTATCTAGAACAAGATTATGGAAACACAACAACCAAAAAAGGCCGTCATATACTGCCGAGTATCGACAAAGGAACAGGTTGAAGAAGGAAATAGCCTTGTCACTCAGGAAAAAAACTGCCGTGAGTATGCAAAGAAAAACAATTACGAAATAACCGCGGTATTTATTGAGCAAGGTGAAAGTGCAAAGACCGCAGATAGGACAGAGTTAAAAAAGCTCATGGGTTTTTGTACTACTAAAAAAAATAAAGTTACAGCCGTCATTGCATATAAAATTGATCGCATTTCCCGAAATACGGACGATTATAGTCTCATCAGAATTCAGCTCAAACGATATGGCATAGAAATAAAATCAACTTCGGAATTCTTTGAAGATAATCCAGCTGGCAGATTCATGGAAAATATTATTGCCAATGTTGCACAATTTGATAATGAAGTAAGAACTGAGCGTAGTGTTGGTGGGATGAGGGACGCAGTAAGGGAAGGAAGGTATGTATGGCTGGCTCCTTATGGATATACAAATGTTCGTGTAGAGGGTAAGGCAACAATTGCTCCAAATGATTTTGCCCCTCTAGTTATTAAAGCATTCAATGAGGTTGCACTAAATATTTACCCTGCTGAGGAAGTGAGAAAAAAGTTAATTAAAGAAGGTATGGTAAATGCCCATGGTAAACCTATTTCGAAAAATTGCTTTTATAGTTTGCTGCGTAACAAATTATATACTGGGTGGTGCACACAATTCGGAGAAATAAATAAAGGAGGATTTCAAGCTATTATTGAAGAAAGGCTTTTTAATCGGGTTCAATGGGTATTGTCAAGAAAAAAGACTAAAAGCAAAGAGCGATTAACAGAGAGCCCTGATTTTCCTTTGCGTAGATTCTTTATTCATCCGGAAGGCCAGTTGCTTACAGGATGCTGGTCAAAGGGGCGGAATAAAAAATATCCTTATTATTTTTTTCACAAACATGCTAAGTGTTTTAAAAGAGATGAAGTAGAAACAAATTTTAAAAAACTATTGAACTCTTTTAAAATCGATGATTCATTATTCGAATTGGTATTAAGTCTTATAAAAAAACATTTAGGTTACAACTTTAATGATACAAAGGTTGAAATAGAAAAACAAAAAAAACGGGCAGTTGACATAAAGTCTAAACAATTAATACTCCTTGATAAAAATATTGAAGGTGTTATTAGTAATGAGCTTTGTAAAGCAAAAATGGAGGAGATTGATAACGAATTATTCGAGATAAATCGGACATTATCTTACATCCCGAAAGAAACAATTGATTATTATGCTTTATTTAAATTCACCAGAAACCTACTTCAAAACCCAGGTGAGGCTTGGGAAAAGGCTAGCTTAACAAATAAAATTAAATTACAGTGGTTCTACTTCCCACATGGAATAGTCTTTGATGGAATAGATAGTCGAACCACTAAAATATGTAACCTTTTTAAGCTGAAAGAGTATTTTTCAACCTCTCAGTCCTCTGTGGTGACCCTACGGGGAGTCGAACCCCGCTTTAAAGCTTGAAAAGCTTTCGTCCTAACCGATAGACGATAGGGCCTCTAAAACATCTCTAGTCAGAGATGTTCGGGCGTTCACCTTTGGTGAATTAGCCTAAATACTCGGGCGAACATTGCTTGGCAATGTTTTAGCCACGCGAAAACATTGTAACAGGAAATCCTTAAAAATCAATTGTTTCTTCCCTATTTTGAGTCCTTTATGATATAGTTTCTCTGCATTTGAAAAATTGCGCGGTTAGCTCATATGGTTAGAGCGCTACATTGACATTGTAGAGGTGAGAGGTTCGATCCCTCTACCGCGCACAGCGAAGCGACGCAAGGTAAGATAACTAAACTGCTTTAGTTATCGTGAGGGAGCGAACACCGGAGTCATATTTCTTCATCAGAAGAAATAGACGAGGTGGTGCGTAGACAAGTCTGTTGCAACAGACTTAGTCGAACGAGA
Source organism: Patescibacteria group bacterium (assembly GCA_038058445.1). Taxonomy (GTDB): domain Bacteria; phylum Patescibacteriota; class Minisyncoccia; order Phycocordibacterales; family UBA9973; genus UBA4124. The sequence goes on along the minus strand of JBBUBB010000016.1, from coordinate 2,421 downwards.
TTCCTTTATAACTTAGTGTTATAATAAACTACAATTATGCAAATAAAACACAGAATTCAAAGCCATTTAAGTAAACATCCAAAGACTTACGCCCTTATTGTTGGTATCGGTATCGTCCTTTTCTGGAGAGGTGTCTGGCATACCGCCGACCATTTTCACGATGTCATTAGCCAAAGCGCTTTATATTATTCAGCATTAGGCTTACCTATGGCACCGTGGTGGGATGGCCCACTATCATTTCTAGTAGGTTGTATTGTTTTGTATTTCACTGGAGCATTTACTTCAAGTTTCATTGGGAACGAACTCATCCTGTCGGGCCTTCGTGGTGAGAAAAGACTTAGCGAAAGAACTGAAGCAGACCTCAAAGATGAAGTCTATGCTATCGCTGATATCAAAGATGAGTTAGTCATAATTTCAAAAAAACTAGAAATACTTCAAAGCCACGCTCACGAAAATCATAAAAAGTTGTAATAAAAAAATCGCTGCATTCTAAGCAGCGATCATTAAATTAGCAACATGATGGGCGGTAAATCCTGGATCAGCTCCTTCACCATACGGGACAATAAAGTCGCATTCTTTCTTTCTTGGGATTTCCACTTCTCTCCCAATTTTTAATCTCCCTTGTATATATTCTTCTGACTCAGTATTACGGCCTCTGAGTCTTGCCTCGCATACCTCAATAGGAGCTTCAAGAAAGACGCAAACAACTTTCTCTCCAAGGCTTTTCTTTAGAGCCATTGCTCCATTAATTTCAATATCGAACAGAATAACCCCTCCCTCATTTTCAATCCTTTTTACTTCGGACATAAGGGTTCCATAAAGATTGCCGTTATATTCAAACCATTCCGCAAACTCATTATTGTTTATTTTCTCAATAAACTTCTTCCTCGTGAGGAAATAATAATGCTTGCCATCAACTTCTCCTTGTCTTGGAGACCTTGTAGTGGCCGAAATTGACAAACAAAGACCAGGGATTAAATCAAACAAATAAGAAGAAACTGTCCCTTTGCCTGTCCCAGAAACCGCGACAAGAGCAACATGTTTATATTTCATTATTTATTTTTTTCTTACCTTACCACACCTTTGTAGAAATGCAATAATTTGTTATAGTGTGGCAATGCGAATTTTGGCTATCGAGACATCCTGTGACGAGACAGGCGTTTGTATACTTGAGTATACAGTCACTGGTGTCGTTAGCATTTTAGGCAACGCTCTATCTTCTCAAATAGAAATCCATGCCAAATATGGCGGTGTCTTCCCTACTTTGGCCAAGCGAGCTCATGCCGAAAAAATGGTTCCGCTTTTAACGCAGGCTCTCGATGAGGCATATCTGCTTGAAGTAATAGAAGAACCTATAGACTCAAAAGATAAATTAGATTTTCTAAATGAAAAGGAAAGCCAACTCAAAGAACAACTTTCTCCCTTTGTCTCATTTTATAAAAAGCCCGATATAGACTACATTGCAGTCACTATTGGCCCAGGACTTGAACCAGCCTTGTGGGTAGGAGTAAATACTGCTCGAGCACTCTCAAGTGTTTGGAATATTCCCGTCATTCCTATCAATCACATGGAGGGACATGTGGTGACGGCGATGTTATCGCCAGTTGAAAGTTCATCAAGTTCTAAGGTTTATAAAGTAGAACAGCCTCAATTACCTATTCTTTCTCTTTTAGTTTCTGGTGGGCATACGGAGCTTGTTTTATCAGAATCATTTGGTAAATACCAAAAAATTGGACAAACAAGAGATGATGCCGTCGGCGAAGCTTTTGATAAGGTAGCTCGCATGTTTGGACTCCCATACCCAGGAGGGCCGGCCATATCTAAGTTAGCAAAGGAATACCGCGAGACGAATCCGCCATCCGCCCATTCTGGTGGAGGCGGAGAAAATCCTTTCACTATGCCACGCCCTATGCTCCACAGCGGAGACTACGATTTTTCATTCTCTGGTATCAAAACTGCAATGCTATACACCATTCGCGACCTGACCTCGGCTAATTCGCGCGAATTAGAGATATATGAAAAACAAGCATTAGCATGTGCCTTCGAAGATGCTGCTATAGAGGTACTGATAAAGAAAACTCTTAAAGCTGTCGAAGAATACGGCGCTCAAACTCTAATCATAGGCGGCGGTGTCGCCAGCAACACTTATTTGCATTCTGAATTAACTAAACTAGCTAGCGTCAAACTATTATTCCCTGAGCCATGGTTGGCGACAGACAACGCCGTAATGATCGGCATGGCTGCTATGACCCAAGTTATTTCTGAAAATATAACTACTAGAGAAGCTGAGACTCTAAAAGCCGACGGAAATCTGTCTCTCTAATACTCACTAATACTCGGCAAAAGATCCAGAAAATGCTATTATTTGGGCATGAAATCGGAAGAAGGTGCTACAAATGTGCCTGAAAAACTACTAAAGCC
>JBBUBB010000015.1:0-2685 GCA_038058445.1 Patescibacteria group bacterium | reverse complement strand
GATTCTCGGCTCAGTCAGCCTCGAAACACACCAAAAGCCATATATGTAGCTCGCTTTTAAAATAGTAGAATAAAATAGTAAGCCGAATTAGTTCAGTGGCAGAACACTACTTTCGTAAAGTAGAGACGTGAGTTCGATTCTCGCCTTCGGCTCCACAATACAAAAAGCTCGGATTCATTCCGAGCTTTTTGTTATTGATTATGGAGTATTTGGTTTGTTTGATCGTATAGATCTCACAACGGCGATAAGTATACAAGCTCCAAGTACAGCAACGAGGATGCTGTAGAGGTTGAATCCTCCTACACCTCCTTGTCCAAGGAGCCTCATAACTACACCACCGATAATCGCTCCGACGATTCCTAGAACTATACTAGAGACTAATCCTCCCTCAGTTCTCATAATCATTGAGGCGATCCAACCAGTTAGTGCGCCAAATATTATCCAGACTAGTATTCCCATATGTTTTCTATATTAAATTAATAACTAGTTTGATGTCATGAATGTTGAAGGCCATGTCACACTCACATTACCGTTTTGACCAGTAACATAAACCAAGTAGTAATATGTTGTACCAGTTTGTAGATTTGAGATAGACACACCTTGTGAAGAATGCTGATTTGAATCAGTCATAGCTGTAAGACCACTTACGTCAACAGAGTTTTCTCGCTCATATGTTGTAAGTGGGGAAGTGCTGTAGTAAACGATTCCTTGTGCTGGAGTATTTGTACTCCAGTTTACAATAGCACTGTTTCTGCTTGTGTTAACATAGACACTAGAGATAGTTGGAGCTTGTCCGTTGTTGCTTTGCCCACCATTTAGTACGCTACGAGTCATTGGTCCGACGATACCGTCAGCTGCTAGCCCATTACTAGACTGGTATCTAATGACAGCAGCCTTAGTAATACGGCCGAATATACCATCAGCACCGATCCCTAAGAATGACTGAAGAGATCTGACCTCACTTCCACGTGAGCCAAATCTCAATGTAAGATTGAAGGTGTCAGCATAAGAAGTAAGAGGAACTAGTACAAAAGCAAGCATTGCTAATAGCAGACTTGCTTTTGCTAAAAAACGATTTGAATTTTTCATATATTTGTTTTTTTTATTATTTAACTATTAATTGAGTAACCTTTTAAGAGGCTTAAGATTGCATATCGGTGGTAACCGCGCAATGGGCTCTTACAATATCTATGCCGTGTAGCTGATACTAGTATTACAGTGTTATTTAGCTGCCCTTAACTTTTTATTTTCTTCTTCTAATTCGTTTGTGTGATCAGCCAGTGCTTTGGCGACAGTCATCATTTCTGTAACATCCTCGATCGCTAGAAGTATGATAGGTGGGCAAGGGTCAAGAGCTGGGTCTTCTTTGCAGTAAATCTGGCGAGCATTTAAGATCATCACTTTGTAACCAATGATAGGAAACTCTTGAGAAACCTCAAAACCTTTGAAGAAAGTATTCTTAGGTAAAATGTCCTCGAGAAGCTTTTTGAGCGAAGGAATATCCCATTGACCATTACCAAGTTTGTAGACTACCTTACCTTCTGTATCTTTTTGGTCTGTTTGGAATGTCCGATAAAACGGCTCATTGGCCGCCATGACTCGCAGTTCTTCATCGAGAATTAAAATAGGTTCGTGTAGTATATCGACAACGGTCTTGATATAAGTCCAGCCCTCCTCTCCCAATCTTTCTAAGAAGTTTGATCCGCCTGCTTTAAATGGTTTTTTTGTTTCTGACATAACCATAATGCCGTGTGGCTATTGGTTTTATTACCAAAGAGGGCTATTGTCCTTAGAACGTGCTAAGCTTAGAGTACGGATAACTCCTCCTGTGTGCCAAAATATGAAATGCCAATGTAATCTCACTTGGCCTCCAATGTGCACAATTAGACAGCTATTTGGCGCAAATACAGCACTTTTGTAATATTTGTGTAATGAAGTAGCCAATGGCACGGCTATTAATATAGTAATGACCAATAAACAGGAAACAAAACTAAAAGCAATATTTGATGTAGCTCACCATGACTACGAGAAGGGGATGAATGGTTATGCATTTTTCAAGACCAACGATCATCAAATAGGTGAAAATTTGGTGCAGGATACTTTCATGAAAACTTGGGCCTATCTTGTTAAGAAAGGCAAAATCGAAATGATGAAAACATTTCTTTATCATGTTCTTAATAATCTGATTATAGACCAATATAGAAAACATAAAACTACTTCGCTAGACGCTATGACCGAGAAAGGCTTTGACCCTGTTGCTGAGGATCACAAGCGTATTTTTAATATTTTAGACGGGAAATCAGCAATCCTTTTAATTACTAAACTCCCACTTATCTATCAAAAAGTAGTACGCATGCGCTATGTTCAAAATCTGTCACTCAAAGAAATGTCTCTTCTTACCGGCCAGTCAAAAAATACAGTTGCCGTCCAAGCTCATCGTGGTCTTGAGAAGCTTAAGCTACTATATAGTCACGCCTAAGTATCGCGATATCTTTATTGTTCAAGACAGAGTAGGTGCTCGGTAGGGGAACATCATTTGCTTTCTGCGGATGCCTACGCAGAGTCCTCGATGCGCAAATAATATTACCCTACCTCGCTTATATAAAAACAAAAAAGTCTGAATAACTCGGACTTTTTTGTTTTAACTATTTTTGGTAAAGTAGGTAGTAATGGAGAAGGAGGCTA
>JBBUBB010000014.1:0-2659 GCA_038058445.1 Patescibacteria group bacterium | reverse complement strand
TAAAAAGCCTTAAATCAAAAGCACTGCTTTTGATCAGGCGAACACCCTCCAGGGTGTATTTAGCCCGCTTCGGACCAATGCATCCCATTTAAGGGACGAACGGGGGCTATGGGAGACATACTACAGCAATTAAGCTTTTTTGTAAAATAAGTTACAAATTAAAGAGTTTTTTGGTGTTTTCTAGGAGTTGTTTCTGTACTTCTTCTAAAGAAAGCTCCTTTACTCCAGCTATTTTTTTGACTACTTCTAGGACATATTCTGGCTGGTTGCGAGTGCCTCGGTATGGCTCAGGGGTAGCAAACGGTGCATCTGTCTCTGGGAGAATGCGATCTAGGGGGACAAAATCGACAAGCTCTTCGTACTCCTTGGCAAAAGTGATAACCCCTGAGAAAGATATATGAAAACCAAGATCAAGAAATCTCTGTGCTATGCCCTTGGTGCCAGCAAAAAAGTGAGCAGTACCCCGCAGAGCTTTAGCGACGTGGGGGTGACTCGCATTATATTTCTCTAATATTTCTAATGCCTCTTCGTACGCATCCATTAGCCCATCTTCTGGCCTGATATGGAGCATAAGAGGAAGATTGAATTCGTGCGCTAGACGAATTTGTTTCAAAAATAATTCTTTTTGTTTTTCTACCCCCTCTCTGTCTTTCTCCCTGTAATAATCAAGCCCGCACTCTCCTACTGCCACCACTCTCGGCTCTTTCAATAATTTCCGAAATTCACTTTCATCAAAATCTTTGTCCCACTCGGTTGGATGCTGTCCGACACAGGCCCAAATACCAGCGTGCTCCTGTGCCAAACGCATCGCATGATCGCTGGTTGGCAAATCAATACCAACACAGATAGTCCCGACCCCAGCCTCACTCATACGCAAGATAGACTCGGGCAGATTAGACCCGAATTGGTGCAAATTGAAGTGTGAATGGGTGTCTATGACAGAGACTTGACTCATATAGGCCACAGTGTATAGTAAAAACAAATTTGCAACAATGAACTGGAAAGCAACTATTTTATCTCTACTTGGTCTTGCCGGAATGATAATCTTTTTTGGTAAAGGTCATGAAGAAACCGGAGCAACGCCACAAAACTACTTTTTTATTATATCCTTTGGTTTGGCCATGCTTGGGTTCTTAATCAATATATCCAACCCAAGAAGAAGACACCAAAAAAATCCTGAATAAGGATTTTTTTATTCTAAACGCATGAAAAGCGGTGTGACGGGTTTTTTGTTTTCTCGTATGCGCTCAATTATTTTTTCGCTTGTTGTTGGCATAAACGGAGAAAGCGATACGGCAACACCATAAAGGTCTGAGACTAAATCACGAATGAGTGCTACCCCGGCATCTTTGTCTTCTTTGACGACACTAAATGGCCTGGTGAGTTGTATTTTCTCATCAACACTTTTGATAACCCCCCAGATATGATCCATGGCACTTTGGATGTCGAAACTTTCCATAGCTTTCACTATAGCTTCTGGGTGCTCCGCATGTGGCAATTCATCAAACTCTTCGCAGTGAGTTTCGGATAAGGTCATGATACGAGATGTCAGATTACCAATGCCGTTTGCTAGATGAGCCTGATAGGATTCTCTAAAGCGCTCAATGGTAAATGGGCTATCTTCAAAACTCGAAACTTCTTTCAATAAGAAAAACCTAAGCGCATCAACACCATATTCATTTGATAGTTCAAGTGGGTCAACAACATTACCTAAAGTCTTAGACATTCTTATTCCTTTATCTCCGGTAATAAAACCATTTACTACTACTTGATGTGAATTTGGCACTCCCGCAGCAATAAGCATGGCTTGCCAAATAAGTGCTTGAAAACGAGTGTTGTCTTTACCACAATATTGAGTTGGTGTTCCATTTATCCAATACTTTTCAAATTGGGATGTATCCTCTGGCCAACCAAGAGTAGAGATATAGTTTGTTAAGGCGTCAAACCAGACATACATAATGTGATCATCATCTCCAGGCACAGGAACCCCCCAAGACATTTTTGATTTTAATCGTGATATAGAGAAGTCTTCAAGACCGCGCTCGACAAAGGCTTTCATTTCATTGAAGCGAAACTCTGGTACTACAAAGTTAGGTCTTAAGGCATAAAAATCAAGAAGTTGTTTTTGAAGTGAAGAGAGCTTGAAAAAATAATTCTCTTCATCGATTAATTCGAGTTTGGTGCCAGGATGAAGTGGGCACTCTCCGTTTTCAAGATCAGAATCTGTTTTCACCTCTTCACAACCAATACAGTACTTGGCTTGATAATTTTTTTTGTAAATATAGCCATTATTTGCAACGCGTTTCCAGAATTCTTGGGCAGCACTAATATGGTGTTCGTCAGTAGTGCGAATAAAATGTGCTCCTCCCGATATGCCGAAAGACTCTACTTGTTGTTGAAATACCAAAAAGCTTTGATCAACAAACTCTTGTATATCTAACTTTTTCTCTTGTGCTTTATTGAAGATCTTTTGTCCGTGCTCATCTGTCCCTGTGTTAAAGAAAACATCGTAGCCTTGTAAAGCTTTGTAACGAGCAACAGCATCGGTGCGCACAAATTCGAGTGCATGACCAATATGAAGTGGCGCGTTCACATATGGCAGAGTTGTCGTAATATAAAAAGCTTTCTTGTTCATAGCACTAAGCCTCGGTAACTGTCA
>JBBUBB010000013.1:0-8484 GCA_038058445.1 Patescibacteria group bacterium | reverse complement strand
TTCGTTTGAGATCAATAATAAGATCATAGAGAAAAAAGCTATGCTTAACGAACTGATCAAGCGGAGCTATAACTTCAATAAACCCCTGACCTTCGAAACAGTCTTTAAGCATCTCAAAAAGAAAGGCAACTCCTATTCTTTTTACGATTACATGAAAGAATTTATTGCCAACCCGCCGGAAAAGCTGGATGAAAACACAATCAAAAAATACAACACCTGTCTTTCCCATCTGAAAGAGTTTAGAAAAGAGCTTTATTTTTCTGATATTGATAGTATCCTTTTGAGGGACTTCAATAAGTTTATGCAGGTAGAAAAAAACCTGCAAGGGAGTAGTTGCCGAAAGTATATGGAGGGGTTTAAAAGAGTAATTAAATGTGCCAGGAAAGATAATTACCTCGACCCAAGCCAAATGGAGTTCTTATTTGATGATGTCAAAATCAAAGTCAACAAAGCCAAAAGAACCTTTTTGGAAATTCAAGAGATCAAGGATTGGAGGACTGCTACTTTTCCAAAAGGAAAAGAATATCTTGAGCGGGACCGGGATTTGTTTCTTTTTCAGATATATACTGGATATTACTACAAAGACCTTCCCATTTTTACGAAAGACCAGTTATTCGAAGATGAAGAGTTCGGCTATTTTGTCATCGGCGCCAGGGATAAAAATGGCAACCAAACAATTATCCCGTTATTTAAATTTCCTCGTGCCTCAGCCATAATTCGGAAATACCAATCTTCATCCGCTGATAAAGTTGTTTTTAATCCTGCCATATTTATTGAGGAGCCGGTCTATAACCGCAATCTCAAAGAGATTGCAAATGTAGCAGGGATTAAGAAAAGTATTAGCAACAAAGTTGCCCGACATACAAACGCCCAACTTTGGGTGCGGTATGGTGCGGAGCGGCCAATTCTTTCAAAGATGATGGGCCATACCAAGGAAGAAACAACAAAGAGTTATTTTTCTGTAAATCTCCCGGAGATCGTTGAAGGAACTAAGCGGGTAGATTTTAAAAAGCTGGGTATTTAAAATGCCCATCATTGAATTGCAGGGTCACTGAAGTACCTCTCGACTTCGGAGAGAGGCACATAAATTTTCCGTCTTTTTTTGATCGTCTTAATCTTATTACTGAGGACTAATTGATCAAACTTAGTCCGCTTGATTCGCACTGCGGCCATAAATTCTTTGGCCGTAATGTGTTTTATCGGAATACCAGTCGGCCCCCTGGTATTAAGTTCCTTTAGCTGCTGCAGGATGTCCTGCTGGCTGGCCAATAGGCCGGACAATGTTTCCTGCGGAACCATCACTAAAGTCATTTTCTCAGTATCCATAGCTATGTGTTTAAGTTACCAAATCTCATTGCTGCAAGATTTGCATTTCACCCTGGCGATACCAGTGTTGTTTTTGAAATGCGTCTTGTGGGGAAATCCCCATACCCCTCATTTTCTATTGAAAATGGCGAAGGCATTTTTGACATAGAATTATCTTCATCATTTGCTTTTATAATGTTAGTTTCTCTTTCCCGTATCCAGCCATCAAATTCTTTTTCTTGTTCCTTTTTCGGTGTGCGACTGCGGAGTTGTCGGAGTACAGCAAGATCATTTGTCTGTTTGTTTTGTACAGCATTAAGTTGTTCCAATTTCTCACTTTGAAATCCAAGTTTCGCCAGACGAAATTTTCTTTGACCTGCATATTTAACTCCGGTCAACTTACCGGCTCTGTAGTACGGCTCATGACCCTGTACTTTCAGTTCAGATAAAAAACTATCAAGTGATTCAGATTTAGCATAGGCGCTTTCCAGGGCTTTTAGTACTGCATTTTTCTGTGTTAGACGTTTATCTTGTTCTATGGGTAAAACATGCTTTAAAAGGCCGTTTTGCTTCATTGAGAGACCATGCCGTGGGAGACTATTAGTAAGCTCGGGGAAACGTTGCATTTGAAAAGCATCCAGTGCTTTTTTCAAATCAGCCAGCTGCTTTTTTGATATCCTGCTGGCACGTCCATTGATCTGTGTACCGCTGCCGGCAATATGCAAATGAATATGACTTTTATCCATGTGCTTTGACCCGATGTACAGATTGTTTTCTCCCCTGAGCTGGATAAATTTCTTTGCAATAGCACGGAGTTTTTTATCATCAATATGCAAGGAATCGTCAGGCGAAAAAGAAATAATGAAATGATTAAGCGCTGTTTGATTGGAGCGTTTGTGAATTCTATTCTTTTCGTTTTGTTTGAACTCCATAATAAATCCTTCCAGTGTACTGCTTCTTATGTTATGCCTGATAATGAAAGGGACTTCGCCTGACGATTTCGCGACTCCTTTTAAATTGATCTGCTTTTGCTCATCAAGCGAATAGCGGAGAATATAACGAATCAACTGTTGTCCGACAACTCCACCGGAGCCCACTTTTCTAGTAAGTGCCTTAAGAATCATTTTTTTCTTCTTTAAGTAATTCAATCATCTTCATTCTCCTCTCAGGGTTATTAGCTATTATTTCCTGTACCCATTGTTCAAGTGTCTTGGGATTGCGAAGTGTAGTTAATACCTGCTGTTCCAGGTCAGCAATTTTTTTCATCAATACAGATCCTGCATCATCGCTCAACCTTTCTTCTTCGGATAATTGCTGCAAAACATTGTAGTTTAAAGCAAGCAATTCTTTTACCCGGTTTATCGCCATGGGATCAGGGGCCAGGTATTGTTTCTGCCAATAGGCCAGTGCTGATGCTTTGATAAACCTTGTATAACTGCCCTTGTAAGTGGTAGCGACAGATTTCAGAATTTGTAATTCTTTTGGAGTAAATGAAAGGGTAAATTCTTTTTGCTCTCTGCGGCGGTTTTTCCGCCAGGCTGCTTTGTAACTGGCCCAGTATTTTTTCCGGGCAAGTGCTACCTGTTCTTCCGTGCCATATTCAAGAACGGGTTCGAGGTAATCATAAAGGCTTGTCTTTTTTTCTTTAGGGTTCATGCAGTATTAAATTGAATCAGCGGTGGTTTGGCGGCATTCTTTGTCGTTACCTGAAAGGGAGTCAATTGTGTATGATGGCTCATCCAAATATTTTCGAAATAAGGTACTGTCTTACACTTCAGTGGCGGATAGTTACCGATAAGAATAATAGCTTCCTCGCATATCCTCAGTTCATCCGGGGTAAGCAATTCTCTTGCTCTTTCATGACCCTTCTCATCAAGAAGTGTTCGTTTGCCTAGTATCTGCGATAGTTCTTTACAGGTATGGAGAGGTTGACCTTTCAGGTATATCTGGGTACCACAATTTGTCTTTATCTGGTGGGCCTCTGCCTGGCCATATTGGGAAATAAGGGCCATTTCGTCTTGCATGCATAGCAGTATGCCTGCAGAAAACTTACGAATATTCGATACCGTTAGTGACAGTGCAGGGAAACGCATGGTCGCTGCTTCCTCGAGAATAATGAATAGTGATCTCTCATTTTTTCCCGGTAAGCGGGAAAGGGAGAAGTTGAACAAGCTTTGGAAAAATAGTGCTGACAAAGGTTTGAAATACATCAAATCTTTCAGCGGGTTACAGACATACAGTGCCACCGGTTCTTTTCTCAGCAGGTTAAAATCAATTGAGTTAGTAGCTGTTGTTTTGCAAACTTCCGGATCACAAAACAAACTAAGTGCAGTACGGGTAGTTGCAATGATGGATTGCAAAGTTTTATCACCGACAACAATGGTTGCTTTATAAGCTGCCAGTAATTCTTCATCATTTGTTTTTACAAAAAGCTTATCTACGGTTGGCCCATCTACTGCAAAGGTTTCTATCAGCCGCAAGGTATTTTGCAGTGTTCGGTACTGTGGCTCTGCATGAAATACTAGGTAGCGTATCATCAGGCAAAGGAGCATGATACTGCTTTGCTCCCAGAACACATCTCCTTTAGATTCACCCGAGGAATTGCGGACAATTAGCAGGGCGACTTTCTGAATATCGGATATACTCCTGCATTCAATCAGTGGGTTAAAGGACTCGCTGTTAGCAGAATTGGAAAAATCCAGCCGTAATATTCTGTATCCTTTTTTAGCAAGGTATCCACTGGTCTTTTCAAAAACTTCACCGCTGACATCATTAAACACCATTGACGATCCTGCCCGGGCAAGAGAAAAGGCTGAGCTTATAATACAAACTGTGCTCTTTCCGCTTCCGGTTGGGCCGAATAGTGCGCAGTTATTATGTGATACTTTTTTTGTGAGGGCTTTAGCGCCTGTGATAGCAAAGCCATAGTTGAACCGGCTAATATGCTCCGCTTCATTACCGAATTCAGCCGTATAAGTATGGTCTTGCTCCTTGCGAAACAACCCGCTTACAAGATCAACGATACCGCTTCCCACGGAGAGTAATAACCTTAGTAGCATAAATTATTTTGCGTTTCTTTTTATTTGTTCACTCAGCCAAAAAAGAATCTTTCCTCCCATTTCAAGTATCCAGGCAATGACCAGGGCAATAAATTTCAGCATGGAACCAAGCAGTGTCCTGACCGCACCCTGTAACATATTACCTGCTGACTCATTGTTCATAATGGATAAGATGAATTATCTGCTTGAATAAAAACCCTTCCTCCTCTTTTTTCTATCAACTGTTTATATACCTGGGCTATCTCCCGGTACTTTTGATCTTGCTCACGGTCCACCGGGTCAAAAACAAAAATGACCGTGATGGTTTCCAGCCGGTCAGGTAGCAAAGACTTCTTTAAAATGGCTTCTTCAATGGCTTTGGCCGGGTTACCCTGGCCATTATATACATCACAGAGATCTGATTTTTCATTCAGGTCGCTAAAAACAACCAGGTACTTCCGGGTGGAAGCACTGGCGGCCAATTGAACCAGTTCGTCGCAGATAGTCCTGATACACTCAGAATTTTTCAGGCTTTGCAGGCTGTCTTCGGGGTCACTGAATTCATTTACAATCTCCCTAACACGGGAATAAAAAGCTGAAATATTACGTTTGCGAAATTGCGGATCATCTTCTTTGTTTTCCTTCTCCGTGGTGATACCGTCTGGTAGCCTGCAACTGGAAACAGGTGTCAGTACTTTATCTGAAATTGTCCGTAAGCGAAATTGATATTCAGCATCAGGGTTTTCTTTAGAACTATAAAGCCGTAACAACGGATTGGCTATAGGCCAGAGCCTATGCTTGTCCGTTACATCACGAATGGCAGATACTGTAATAGAACCAGGTAAGGGTTCTTTCGCCTGCTTACCGGTATCACAACCGGCAACAAACAGGATCATTGTTAAAAGGAAAATGCTTGTTTTCATACTTCTTCTGGTTTTTGAATTTTAGGGAATTGAAAGGACTCATCATATTCAAAACCTATCGGCTCATCAAAAAAGGCAGGCACGATATCATTGTGGAACCGGGCATAGGTTTGTTTGTACAGGATGACAGCATTTGCACCGATGCTTTTCGCTTTTCTTATGGAGGAAACTGCATAGTCGAAAATCTTGCGGGCCACTTCCTTTTGTTTATTGGCATTCTCCCGGATACCGGCAATCTCATTTTGCAAGGTTTTGATCTCGGCTTTGTGTTGCTGTATTTCTGCCAGCACTTTTGCATGTTCCTGTTCATCCATTCTTTCTTTTTTTGTTCTCCACAGAAGCAGTGACAAAAAGAACACCGCTGTAAACAGAGCAAAGCTGATAAGCGCAATGGCCCAGCCGTTCAGATGGGATGTTGAAGCAGCCGAAACCGTGTTTCCGTCCAGGGCAATATTTACTGTCTGGTTGGAGGCGCTTGCCCGGAGATTTCCGACACAGGCAAAAAATAAAAACGCGCTGACAAGAATTATCGCAATCCTTATCATTCTTTTTCTCCCGGCTTCTGCCTTTTTTATCCACCCGGCATAAAACAGGTGGCTGATTGCAATGACAGCGCCAACAGCTAGGGCGGAGATCAGTGCCATTGCTACCGGGTATGCACCGTGGCGAAAACTTATGTACGCCAGTGCCGCATCCCCCAGTCCAACTATTATGGCAACCAGGGTCAGCCATTTTCCGTAGCGTACTTTTATTGGATCAATACTAATAGCGTTCAGTTTCCTTTTAAGGGAAGCCACAAGCTGGAATTTGTCATTGATCTCATTATTTTTTACCTGCATACTGACTTTGGCCGTCTGTTCAATTTCTGCCGCAGAGAAAACCAGTGAAGTGGGTAAAAGAATGTTCCTGATAAAATCAATGGCCATCTGAACCTTTGAACGGATAGGGTCTTTCACTTTTGTAATAAAAAGTGATCGGGTCAGGTCATGCTCCTTCATTGCATCTTCCTTCCCCTGTAACTGAGCAAAATCTTTCAGCTCATGGCCAAGGTTTGTAATGTGCTCCTCTATCTCAGGATGAGAGTAACTGGTGGTTGAAATCATTTGTTTTTCCATATACATATTTTTTACTGGTTAAAAATGTTTTGATATTCTTGTTGGTATTGCATCAGGAGGTTGTTTACGATCTCCTGGTTCTCTAACCGGGATTCCACCGGCAGATTTTCCAGGGTGTAGATCCCAGATGCGAGGGTGTGTACTTTAAAGGCCAGGTAAACGCATCCCGTCTGTCCGTTACGGGTCTTAACATCTTCCAGGTCTTCCCGGAGACTGGATAAAGTAGTTTCAAGAGTTGATGTTTGCATATAAAAATTGTTTTAATAAAAAATCAAAAAAAAATCCAGGCATAATGCCTGGATATATAATCAATCCCAATATTCAAGACCAACACCGAATACTTCTTCTTTCAAGGTCTTGCCAGAGATCAGGTAAAAGGTTGCTTTACATTCACTACATCCTTCAAACCCGACAATACCTGCAGCTACTACGTCAACGCAGGTTAAGCATAAAATTGTTCCGCAAAGGAATACCCCAAAGTCATGGGTATATCCTTTTTCCCTTGCCATTTGGCGCCACCGGAGAAAATGATCACCGGGGCAGTGTTCGTGTTTTTCCATAGCCATGATTTAAATTGTAATGAAATGGCCTGGAAACATTGTCCTTCTTGCAAGACTTGTCTTTGATAAATCATTGATGTATAGTAATTTATAACCAATAAGGCTGCTGTTAACAGTCTTTGGCTACGCTTGAAAGGAAGGTATGTTCCTGGAAGGTGGCCTGGCAGTAAAAACTGCCGGGTTTTTTTATTTTGGCCACCATATGAAGGAATTATCATCATCGTTAACAAAGTTTTGCTTTTAAATCCATTTTTCCAAATTAAATAATCATTATTTTGCATAGTTTTTAAACACAAACGTTTGCATAGTATTTAGCCTTTGTCTTTTGATTACTTATCAATACTTTGCAACCTTAAAAATGCAGATGGAAAAAGTTAGAAAGCCTCGCAACCCAGTTGCAATATGTTGGGGTTTAGTTTTGCGAAAAGCAAGAGAGAGTCGTTCTTGGGAATATACTGACGTAGCCCGAACGTCAGGTATATCAGCCGAATTTTACAGGAATATAGAAAAGGCAAACTTCAATTTGCATGTATCACAGGCGTATCCTTTGTATAAAACTTTCAGGAATGATGTTATCGGCGAAACTTTTACACTCGACGGGATAATCAATATTCTTGCGCTCATTTCCATAATGGAAGCAAAAGCAAATGATAAGAGTAAAAAGGGTGTAAACACGGACGATCCTAAGGAATATCTAAGTCGGCTTATACAATGCGCGGGTGATCTCGCGGAAGATTCAACCAAATTGAAAAAATTAATTAATGGCTTTTTTCAAGCTGATGCATTTTCGTTGCCAGAAGATGGGACATCGACTATTCAAAAATTAGAAGATTCAGGACTAGTGTTTGAAATGGAGGATTTTTTGATCCATTATGATAGTTATAGTAGTGGTATATCAATTAAAACACACGAAGACACGAAATATATTGACAATTTTTTTGATGAGGTGCCATCTGTGTACACTGACATATTGAATGAAACGAAGAGAAATCTTGATGCACTTCCAGTGCGAATGGTTTTTTCTGAATTACAAAAATGGGAACTAGCAAAGCAATCCAAAATAAAAGAACTTTTTGTGTTGATTGGCGATAAGTTTGACGTAACTCAACCCAAGAATTTAGAAACATATAAGTATTCATACCTGTTCCAGGAAACTTTTGAAAGAGCACGCTTTATTGTTGTTAATCCCAACTTAACCTCTGATAACATTAAAGAGGATTTTGAAACTAATTTGAAAACTGCTTATGAAAATACTGAGCAGAAAATACCAAAGGATTGGGATAAGGGATTAAAGAAAATAAAATTCAAGGTTATACGGGCATTACCGGAAGATTTAAAGACAATATTAACCGTAGAAAACCGAGGTTCAAAAGAAAAGTACGAAGTGTTCTGGGTTTTTAAATTTTATGACGATTCTTTAGTTGCTTTTGTAGCAAATGCAGTTGAAGGTCCAAACTTCAAGAAAGATAAAATTTATACGTTTGTGGAAGGCAAAAGTCTATTTATTAAGGACATTCCAAAGCGTTTTGCCATAATAAAACAA
>JBBUBB010000012.1:0-3894 GCA_038058445.1 Patescibacteria group bacterium | reverse complement strand
ATCAGAGCGAATGGTCAACCTACTAGAAGAACACAAAGAGGATGCGTTTTTTTCCAAAACACTAGCAACTATTCGGCGTGATGCCCCAGTTGAATACAAACTTCCAGAGTCTCCATATATGGAAACCGTTAATCCAAAAGAGTTACTAGAATTATTTCAAACATATGAATTTAGAAGTTTAGGACATAGGGTAAAAAAAATCTTTGAAATGGAAGAAGAAAAGGTGCCTGAAGAAAATATTGATCAGGAGTTACTACAAAAGACCGCTGTTGCTCTTTGGGTTCTTTATTCTGAAAATACTAATCCGAGCCACGAAACTATTTTAGAGAAAACTAAAACTACCACACTTATTGAAGCCTGGAAAACAATTTTGGAGGAACTTAAAAAACGCAACCTACTGGAAGTCTTTACTAAAATTGAAGAGCCTCTTATCCCAATAGTTAATAAAATGCAAGAGCGTGGAGTATTGGTTGATAAAAATCATTTTTTAAACATGCGTACCAAAATAGAAAAACGCCTTCGAGAAATAGAAGCCGAGGTCACAAAACTTACTGGTACTACTATCAATATTAATTCACCCAAGCAGCTCTCAGGCCTCCTTTTTGACACCTTAGGTCTTAAGAGTAACAAGAAACGAAAAGAAAGTGGTGCCTTTACTACCAACGCCGAAGCTCTTGAGGGGCTACGAGACGCGCACCCAGTTATCCCACTGATTCTTGAACAACGAGAAATACAGAAGATACTTTCAACATATGTTGAAAGTATTCTAGAGCATGTTGGCCCAGACGATAGAATCCATGCCAAATTCTTCCAACACGGAGCAACAACAGGCCGATTTTCCTCGGCTGACCCTAACATGCAGACCCTGCCAGCTAGTGGAGAATGGGGCAAAATGGTTCGTCAGGGCTTTGTCGCAGAAAAGGACCATGTCTTTATTGCTTGTGATTATTCACAAATTGAGCTCCGAGTTTTGGCCATGCTCTCTGGAGACAAGCTTTTGCGAGAGTCGTTTGAGAGAGGAGATG
The DNA here is from genome assembly GCA_038058445.1 of Patescibacteria group bacterium. Taxonomy (GTDB): domain Bacteria; phylum Patescibacteriota; class Minisyncoccia; order Phycocordibacterales; family UBA9973; genus UBA4124. The sequence continues at coordinate 2,869 of JBBUBB010000012.1, read as the reverse complement.
ATATCCATGCCTCTGTAGCTTCATTGGTTTTTGGTGTGCCACAAGAGAAAGTAACAACAGAGATGCGTCGTAGCGCCAAGGTGATCAACTTCGGCATTATTTATGGAATGGGGGTACAAGCTCTTCAGAAAAATCTTGGCACGACAAAAGAACAAACACAAAAGTTTTATGATGAGTATTTTGCTGCTTTCCCAACAATCAAGGCCTATCTTGATAGCACCAAAGACTTTGCTAGAGAACATGGCTATACAGAAACAGCCTTCGGAAGACGGCGATATTTCCCTACAATAAAATCTAGCGCCCCGTTTCTGCGAGCTTTTGCTGAACGCATGGCACAGAATGCGCCACTACAAGGAACGGCCGCAGATATTATAAAAATTGCTATTGTTCAAATTGACGAGATGTTCAACAAGAGAGGTTTGCAAGAAAAAGTACACCTTATTCTCCAGGTGCATGATGAGCTCGTCTATGAGGTTGAACAAGGGGTACAAGAGGAGGCAAAAGAAATCATAATGAAAACAATGATTTCTGTTTTAGACCGAACACCTATAACTCTCAATATTTCGCCGGTTCCAATCGTCACCTCAGTATCAACCGGAGCACGCCTCGACGAATTAAAGTAGTGGTATACAATACAGATATATGGAAATAAACCAACCAACTTCAGTTCATAAAGTCCTCGCCAAATCGTATCTATCTTATTATATGTTCTGCACAATTGGCCTTGCTCTTAGCGCCTTTTTTCCGATTCGTTTTTTTGTGCCAAATGCAATTGTTCTAGCAAAGATATGTTTTATGGTTGGCCCACTACTGATAGTCTGGGCACAGATTACTTCTGGTAAATTTGAAGAAATTAAGCGGACAACAGGAGAGATTCGTTTTAAACGTGGTCCATATAGATACCTACGCAATCCAACCCAACTTGGACTAGTAATTCTCGTTCTAGGATATGCCTTCGCAACTTCAACAGCGATGCTATTTCTTACAACTTGTGTCGCTTATCTCATATCAAACGTCTTTTACAAAAGACACGAACATATTCTTGAGCAAAAGTATGGAGAGTCGTATAAAGAATATAAATCATCGGTACGAAAAGTTCTATGATTGAAGTCATAATTGGTATCGATAAAGATCTTAGAAACAAGAAGCGGCAAGAAATACTTAAAGGTTTTACCGGCGAGATTATTGCTCTTAATGATTTAAATACTTCCTTAGTTGCCCTAGAGGACTATGTGTACCCGTCTTTATTTACAGTTACCCCGCCGATTGTTTATGCTACATATTTAATTGAAGAAGATAGTTCACAACTAACAAAAGAGTTGTTAAAAAAAATAATAAGCAGTCCAACAATTTTTGTTCTTGAAGAGAGAGCCGTTTCTTCTCCAGTAGTTAAACTAATTGAAAAAGAAGGTGGTCTGGTACATCAAATTAAGGAGGGGAAAAAGGTTGCAAGGCCGAGCACTATTTTTGGTGTTGCCGAAGCCTTAACCTTAAGTAGCAAAAAGGACCGTTGGTTAGCCTACCAGAGAGCTAGACAAGAACATGCTCCAGAAGCACTAATTGGGATTTTGTATTGGAAGCTTAGACAGCTAGTTGAAAAACCTGGGGCCCAAGCCTCTCATTATAAAAATGTATATAGAGACTTAATACAAGCCCACAAGGAGTCCTGGCAAAAAGGGTTCCCGCTTGAATTAGCAATCGAGAAGGTTATTTTAGAACAGTAGTTTCTACCATAGAAGCCTTTGGTGATTTTATAAGGAAGAAAGAAAGCACCGATCCTGACAGTAGTGTCGTGAAAGACATCATTGGGATAGTTATATAACCAAATTCATAAATGTATCTTTTTAAACAACTTGGTCCTGTACCACAAATATCGAGACCGCTCGGAATTAGGTCGATATAGTTGTGAAGTATTGCTACCATCAAACCCAAAAGTGAGAAAAGGAGCACTTGTTTTTGAAGGGTCTTGTTTGTTCTGATATCACCAGTGAGGGAGAGAAGTGCTACACCAAATATAGCGATTCTCTGGTACCAACATAGTAGACAAGGCTCGTATCCAAAGCCATATTCATAAATTAGACTAAAAAATGCTCCTCCAATAAATATCAAAGATAAAATGATGTGGCTATGGCGATAGATATTTTTTAGAAACGGAGATTTGCCGACCCAAAGGACAACAAAAGTCGCTATTGCAATTTGAAGACCTATGATACCAAGAGCTACAAGTGTAGTGAACATGTTAGTTGAGCGGGCAGGCAGTTTTGTCTGCTAAGGTCTGTAAGGTTTGTTCACCACCGAGCTGTGATCCATCAGAGAAAATCCAAGTAGGATAGCCTTTTATTCCTTTTTCTGAACAAATAGGAAGTTGGCCTTTGCCGTCCGGGGTAGAACACTCAATGTAAGGCAGTAGCTTTGCTGATTTACCAAACAGGGCCTTAGTTGCTTGGCAGTGCGGGCACCAGAAAGCACCATAGAATTTAGCCCCTTTGTCACTGAGACATTGAGCCAAATTGTCATATTTACCAGGTTTTTGGGCCTGAACCACAAGAAGTGATACAAGACCACCGATAACTAATACACCTATAAACCAAGGAATAAATTTTTTCATGGGTAAATTATAACATAAGGCAGGATGTGGTCACGAGTTACTAAAGGCAGGATTCTCCTTCACCTCTCGCTGTGCCAGTCGCGCAGCTCGGGTTAGGCACCAGCTCGTCTATTTTCTCTGCTAAGAAAATAAGACTCCGCTGTTCGAATCCTGCACGCAAGCAAAGCAGTTTGCTTGCTTAAGCGCACAATTTTTCCAAAATTGTGCGCTTAGCAGGATTCGAACCTGCGACCGTCTCCTTAAGAGGGAGCTGCTCTACCA
>JBBUBB010000011.1:0-9223 GCA_038058445.1 Patescibacteria group bacterium | reverse complement strand
GTCAGTCTATTACTCGTGCTCTTGCCGATCAGTCTCGCACTATTCGTATCCCAGTTCATATGGTGGAAACAATTTCAAAATATAAACAAGTTATGCGTCGTCTTGGGCAAGATTTAGGTAGAGATCCACTAGCTGAAGAAATTGCTAACGAAATGGGGATTGAAGTCGAGAAAGTGCATGTCATCGAACAGATCAACCAAGAAACTCGCTCACTTGAACAACCTATCGGGGACGATGAAGACAAATCTACATTTGGAGAGTTTATTCCAGATGATAAACTGCTTCGCCCTGATCAAGAAGCGACAAGAAATATGCTCAAAGAGCAGATGGGTATCGTACTGGCAGAACTTTCACCCAAAGAAAGACGCATTTTAGAAATGCGATATGGACTAGTGGACGGTGTACAACATACTCTAGAAGAAGTTGGTAAGGAATTCCTTGTTACTCGGGAACGAATCAGACAAATTGAAGCCAAGGTTCACGAAAAACTTCGTCAGAACGACAAAATCCAAAAACTTCGAAATTATTTCGACTAAACGAAATGACAAAAACCCTTACAAAGTAAGGGTTTTTTGTTAGTAAGATTATTTCATTAATCCATCAATGATTTTATTTACTTCTTCAATTGGATAAGCACCAGGGATGGCGACTTGCTTGCCATTTTTCCCAATAGCGACACTGTATGGTGTACCACCGGCACCGAGCGCTTGGGCCTCAGCACTTTGGTCTGCAACTTTTTTGGCCGTTGTAGGGTTTGCAATACAGAAGCCGAAAAGTTTACCATCTATTCCGAGAGTAGTAGCTGAAGAAGTGAGAACACTAGCACTTTGCTCTGGAGTAATAGTAATATTAATAACTTGATTCATAAATTTCCAGAAGGCGTCGTTTCCTCCGAGCTGGCCCACACAATCAAGCGCTATGGCTTCGTTTTTTGCATTTGGTTGAATGCAAAGAGGTAAGTGTCGTTATATCCAAGCGACCTTGCCCCCATAATTCTTTAGTATATCTTGCATAGTGACATGGAATCTCTGACAATATGGACAATCACTGTCTGAGTATTCGATGATAACAACATCAGCCTTTGACAGATCTCCTTGTACATAGTCAGTACTTCTGACTGACACAGAGCCACTTGGGGCTGTTGCTACAGGGACTTGCTGTTTTACTTGTTGTGTATTTTTAGGCGCATTTAGCCCGCCTTTACCAGAAAATATAATTGCTAGGGCAATGAGAGCTCCGGCAGTTATAATGGCAGCTTGAGTACTAATGTTCAGTTTTTTCCCGTCAGTTGATGGGCTTTCTACTTTGTTATTTTGAATGTTTTCGTTTGGTTGCATGCCTAGCAGTATAGCTTAAAATATGCTAATTTGTTAGGTATGCCATTTTCTGAAATAGCTATGTATACCATCATCTTTTTGGCCCTTTATGTGCAGGTTTTTTTTATGGTGACCTTCTTTGAAAGACGCAAACATTTAAGTGGTCTACATGAAGAAGAGGTGCCTGTACTATCGAGTTATCCTACCGTGGCCGTGATTGTCCCAGCCTGGAATGAAAGCGAGACTGTGCATGGCACCATTGAGTCACTCTTGAATCTTGATTACCCCAAGGATCGTCTCGAGGTTATTGTTGTGGATGACGGGTCGACAGATGACACATGGTTACAGATGAATAAACATAAAAATAACCCACAGGTAAGACTTTTTCAAAAAGAAAATGGCGGTAAACACACAGCTGTAAACTTTGGAATTGACAATACAAATGCTGATTTTATTTCCTGTTTGGATGCCGATTCATTTGTAGCACCTGACGCACTGAAGCGAATAATAAATATTTTTCAAAGGAAGTCGGATGTCATGGCTGTCGCTCCCTCACTGATAGTAAATAAACCAAAAAATATTTTGCAACATGCACAAAAAGTAGAATACAACATGAGTACTTATAACAAACGCATGTTAGCTTATCTAGGAGCTATTCATGTCACCCCTGGACCTTTTTCTGTTTTTAGAAAAGAAGTTTTTCAAAAGATTGGAAAATTCAAAAAAGCTCACAACACTGAAGACCAAGAAATAGCTTATCGTATGCAAGAGAATCACATGCGTATCGACCACTGTCATACAGCTTATGTCTATACTTCATCTCCAAATACTGTAAAAAAGCTATATAAACAAAGGCTTAGATGGATTTATGGATTTATCAACAACACTATTGATTACCGTAGATTGATATTTAAAACTCGTTATGGCAATTTTTCTTTTTTCACATTACCGTCCGGTATTATTTCTATAATTGCTGTTTGTTATTTATCATTTGCACTTTTTTATAACCTTATAATTTTTGTTATCAAAAAAATCACTGAAATTTCTATTAAGGGATTCCATTTGAGCTTCTCTCCAAACTTAGATTGGTTTTTTATTAATACCAAAACGATCGTTTTTGTTTCGGTGGCTCTTTATGGTTTGATTATTTTTTCGATATTAGTTGGAACAAAATTGTCGAAGCAAGGCCACGGATTACACTGGCATATTATTCCTTATTTATTAATTTATAGCGTCATCGCCCCCTTCTGGCTTTTGAAGGCAGTTTGGAATACAATAACCCGAGCTGGCCAACCAAAATGGCGATAAACAATATATGAAAGGCTTCCAAAAATATTTCTTCGTGTTTCTAGTTACTTGTGGGATTTTTGCAGTTGGTTGGTATTTGAGTGCCTATGTAAATGGCAAAAAGATCAATCAAATAAAGGATATTCAGAATAAAATCGCTATTGATATTTTATCTTCTGAAACGCAGTTTTCACTCCTCGAAGAGCTCTCGTGTCAGGATCTTAGCAACTCTATTCTCTCACAGGAAATATCAACTATCGCCGATAAGATTAATTATAGTGAACAGAATGTCAATGCCACCGATGAAGTACAACTTTTGAAAAAACAATACACCATACTCCAAGTCAAAGATTTCTTGCTGACCAAGCGTATCAGTGAGCGTTGTAAACAAAAGATCAACACTATTTTCTATTTCTACGGCAACAAGGATGCTTGTAGTGAATGCGTGAAGCAAGGTTATGTTCTTGATGCTCTCAGAGAAAAATATCCATCCCTTCGAGTCTACTCTTTCGATTTTAATCTTGATCTTTCGACTATCAAGGCACTAACTTCAATTTATAAAATTCAAAATTCGCTCCCAGGGCTCGTCATAAATGGCAAAACTTTTAGCGGTTTTAAGACAGTAGAAGATGTAGAGGCCCTCCTTCCAAAATCTCTGACAAATCCGCCCAAACCTACCCTTCCAGCAACTGCCAAAAAGGTTTCTCAGTAACCATAAACCCCTCTTGCAAGAGGGGTTTATGTATGCACAGGAGTTATCAACAAATCTGGTTACTATTTATATGTGCATAGGGAACCCTATGTATGTTAAAATATAAGGGTTAAAACAATGAATTTGCGTTACATCCCTTCAAACTTACGATTGAAGAGAAACGGGCATATTAGTGCAGTCGTTTTTGGTGTTTCAGCCTTTGTTTTTCTATCTCTTTTTCTTCCTAACTTTGCTCTAAGAGGACAAGCTGCTGCTGGAGTGCCAAGTATCATCAATTTTCAAGGTCGCTTGATGAACAATAGTGGGGCTCTTCTTGGCGGTCCATCGGGTACAAACTACTGTTATCGTTTCTCCCTTTGGGATGTAGCCACCGGTGGTACTGCAAACCCAAACCAAGTTTGGCCAGCTTCTTTTGCCACTCCATCTAGAATGACCATCCTTACCAGAGAAGGGGTATTCAATGCAAACATAGGTGATACTGGTGCCGGGGGAGATGACCTTAGTGCTTTTACATTTAACGATGATCAACTTTTCATCAATGTTGAAGTTGCTACAATGGTTGGGCCTGACTGTACTGACACTGGAGGAACAGAAAGTTTTGAAACTCTTTCTCCGAGGCAACAAGTTGTCTCTTCTGGTTTTGCAGTTAACTCTCGTCTTCTTGGTGGCTATGCACCGAGCTTAAGTGCAACTAGCAATCAAGTACCAGTAGTTTCCTCTGGAGCACTTGTCTTGAGTCACGCAACTTTGGCTGGACTCAAAGCTACTGGATCAAATCCTCTCACTTTCAACGCCGGTGTGACTGGCGATATTCAGTTCTTCTCTTCCTCAAACAAAATTACTTCTTCTGGTGCTCTCACGCTTGCAAGCTCTGGAACAATGGTTGGCCTCGTCAACACCGGGACAAGCAGCAACACTGTTTCATCTGCGACCGCTCTCACTGTCGCCAAGGCTGGGACTGATTATGCATTCCAAGTAGACACTGCTACCGCCTCTGCGGTCACTGGTCTCAAGATTACTTCTGCTGCAGCTGCAGGAGGACTTGCCATGGCTGTCATCTCTACAGGAACAAACGAAAATCTCACGATTGACGCAAAAGGTAGTGGCACGATATCAATTGGTGGAAACTCAACTGGTGATGTGCTTCTAGCTGGTGGAGCGGGATCAACAGGCTGTACTATTGCAAACTCAACCGGGACACTATCTTGTACCGTCGGTATTACTGCTTCAGCTATTCGTCTCGACCAAATCACTGCCGCCACAACTTCTGACACCGACAACGACAATCTCAACAACAACATTTCTTGGGCTTGGTCTACTGCGACAACTCAGACCCCACTTACTCTCACTGCCAACGGATCTACAACTGGAAGTATTCTTTCACTCACATCAAGCAGTGCCGCTGCAACCACGGGACAAAAAGGTCTTAATGTGGCACTCACTGGTGCGCTTACTGGAGCCCAAACTACTTACGGTGGATACTTCTCAAACACTCGTACTGGTGCCAGTGCAGTGAATGTTGGACTGTATGCGACAGCATCAGGAGCAACCGGTGCAAACTACGCTGCGATATTTGAAGCAGGAAGAGTTGGTATTGGAACAACAGCACCGACGAGTATCTTTGATGTTAGCGATGGAACGCGAAGCTATTTCAAAGTTGCTGGAACTGAAACAGGAGGGATTTCTATTTTGCTCCGTAATGATCCTGCATACCTAACTATTACAGCAGACAGTAGCGCTCGACCTATTTTTAATCAATCAATAATAATACCAGGGATAATTAATCCAACACATACCAATACAGCATTTTCTTTTTCCGGTAATGATACATTTAACTTTAGTTCCCTCGGTATAGGTGCGAATAATTTCTTATTCTCTACTCAAGGAACTGTTGCAAGTGGAACAATACTTAGTGTTAAAAACAATACAGTCGAAGAATTTACAATATTAGCAAATGGCAATGTTGGTATTGGTGCTGCCGCTCCAGGTGCTTCACTTGATATAGATCGCTCAGATGCCTCTAGTATCACAACAGAACAAATCCAACTTCGCTCAAGTGCTACAGTCCAAACTTTAACTGATGGCACGACTATCACCAACTGGCGCAACAATCAATTCATAGCCCCAACCTTAAATGGCGTAGCTGCTGGTGGTACTGAAACAGTTACCAACGCGGCGACTTTGTATATTGACGCAGCTCCAACTGGCTCCAATATTGCCATTACAAATCCATATGCGCTTTGGGTTGATGATGGTGCATCAAGACTGGATGGAAATCTCAATGTAGCGAAAACATTCACTGCTTCGCCAGGGGCTGGAGGGCTCGTTGATTCAGTTATGACTCTTAGTGGTAGTGGAGTAGATTTTCAGAGTGCCAGCCCAATACGGGGAGATCTCACAATGACTGGGGCCAACACATTTACGTCATCAGCGTATGGAGGAGGAATCGTTGGGCAATTTAATATCCTTGGTGGCGCAGATTATACATACACAGCCGGACACCAGCTAGCCGCTATCTTGGCATTGCCTCGTGTTGATGGAGCAGGAAGTACAGCTGACAGCATCATAGGTATTAGGGTACAGCCTCGATTCTACAACAGTGCTTCCGTGACTTCCTACACATCTCTCTATCTTATGGCTCCGGAGCTAGCTGGAGGAGGAAGCGTTACCAACAAAGGAGGTATTTACTCCGAAGCAGGTGTGGGTAATTCGACCTTTATGGACGAACTTCAAATTGGCTCAACAACTGATCTAGGTACTTACGCGCTTCAAGTTACTGGGAACACTGACCTTGTAGGAACTCTTACAGCAACTAGTACTGTTACTTTCTCCAGCATGATCACCGACGCTAATGCAGTACTTTACACAACCACCGGTGGTGTAGTCACTAGAGTTGCTGAAACAGAAACAGGTAGCTTGTGTTTACTCTCTGGTGCAGGAGCATCTGGTGTACCTACATGGGGGGCATGTGGCGGTGGCGGAGCTACTCTCCAAACTGCCTACGACGCAGATACAGATACCGGTGATACCACTATCTCTCTCACCACAGCAGACGACTCAATTATAATTTCCAACCCTACATCTTCTGGCACAGATAGCGCTTTTGCTTTCAAAATAAATCAACAACACACAACCGGTGCAGTTTCAGCACTTGATATCATTCAAGCTTCAAGCGGAGCAAATGCAATCAATGTCACCGCCAATGCGATTGACACAGAGATAGCGTTAGCGATTACTTCAAATGCACTTACTTCTGGAAAAGTTTTAGGCATATCTTCTTCTGCTGCAGCTAGTTTCACTGGTAGTCTCGCTGATATTTCATTATCAGATGGGACAGGAGCTTCGTCAAATACTGGCTCTCTCCTTACTCTTTTAAATGCTGGCACAGCAAATGCAAATACTTCACTTCTAATAAATCACTACGCCACCGGCTCAGGCAATCTTGCATTCCGAGTTAATGATGTCTCTGGAGATACAACACCATTTGTGATTGATGGAGCAGGATTTGTCGGTATTGGCACACCAACACCGAGTGTTGACCTTACTCTCGTTGGTCAGAGCAGCTTCACAACATCTGGCACTGGTAGCTTTACATTTGCTAACTCAACCGCATCGAGTTCAAGTGGAGTGTTACGATTAAATGTAACAACAAGTAGTGATTTTATAATGGGAGCAAGACTTTCTACTACCCAGACAGCAACAGGGTCACTCACTGCTTCATATGGACTTCAGAATTTCTGGACTTCAGCCGCAGTAGTTGCTGGAGCATCCGTAGGGCAGACTGCATATGGAATTTATAACGCAGTATCGAAATCAGGGGCAGATACAGCTACTGGTACATACAATTTATATGGTTCTTATAACTTAGCTGACAATACTGGTCGTACCGATGCTGGTACGGTCAATACTTATGGGGGGTATTTCTCAACACTCGGTGATACAGCCGGGACTTCAACTGCTATTGGATTGTATGCGACGGCTTCTGGTGCTGACAATAATTATGCGGCGATATTTAACGCGGGCAATGTTGGGATTGGGGTTACCACTCCTGGGGCTAAACTTGATCTAGATCTTACTGATGCTTCTTCTGTAACCACCGAACAAATTTTATTAAGGTCTCAAAATACAGCTCAGACTTTGACCGATGGCACGACTATTGCTTCTTGGAGAAACAATCAATTCTTTGCTCCGACTATAAACGGTGTAGATGCAGGAGGGACAGAGACAGTAACCACAGCTTCAACACTGTATATCGATGCTGCTCCTTCCGGTTCTAACATTGCATTTACAAACGGTCCTTACGCGTTGTTTGTGGACGCCGGTACTTCACGATTTGACGGGGATTTAAATATTGGTGGCAATGTTCTTCCAACCACAGATGATGCTCTTGACCTCGGTAGCAATGCACTCCGCTGGAGAGATCTATTTGTAGGTCCTGGAAGTTTGCATGTCGGGACGGCGACAGGGGATGAAGGTATTATTTCATATGACACAGGTACAAATGTTCTTAGTCTGGCATCAACTGGAGTAGTCTCTATCCCATCACCGTTTACTCTCGGGGCAACATCAGTCACTTCTACCGGTACCCAACTCAACTATCTAAATGCTGCCACAGGTACAACCGGTACCACAAGTACCAACCTCGTATTTTCTACTTCTCCAACTCTTGTCACACCAGTCTTAGGTGTGGCTAGTGCAACTTCACTTGCGACTTCTGCTGCAACACCATTTATTTTGACCAACGGTCAAGCAGTCAACATCGCCCTTACTTCTCAAACAGTTGGGGCAACTACTCTGACTATTCCAAACTTTGCCTCAGTTGCAGATACTTTTGCTTTCACTACACTAGCTCAAACTTTTACCAATAAAGATCTTACTTCAGGTACCAATACCTTCCCAACCTTTAACCAAAGTACTACCGGTTCGGCTGCCACCCTTACTACCACCAGAACTCTCTGGGGACAAAACTTCAATGGTTCTGCAAATGTAACTGGCTCATTAACTGATGTCGTCGATATTACTGGTGGGGCTTCTAACATGATCATTACCGCAGGTACAGGCAATAGTAGAACGCTTACACTCAGGTCAACCACTGCCGGTGGGACAGCCACAGCATTCCTCACTGGTAATGCTGACCAGTCTTCTACTTTCGGAGGGAACATAAGCGGAACAGGCTCTTGGTCATTAACTGGTGGTGCGGGTAATATGACTATCCTTTCTGGAACAGGGGCAAGCAGAACGATGATTCTTCAGACTACTACATCTGGGAGCACTGCAACAACTGCATTGACTCTTGGCGCTGACCAAAGTGCTACATTTGCAGGAGCAATCAGTAACGGGACTTCTGGTGTGCTAACCACTGGGACTATTGAACTCGGCGCGGCCTCTGATACTACGCTTGCAAGAAGCGGTGCAGGGGACATAACAATTGAGGGTAACCAAATTTATCGAGCAGGCGGTACAGACGTTCCGGTATCAGATGGTGGTACTGGAGTAAGTACGCTTGCCTCAAATGGAGTGCTCTATGGTAATGGTGCTGGAGCAGTTCAAGCTCTCGCAGTAAATGCTGGGGCAACACTTTGTCTCACTCAAACGTCATCTGCTGCCCCTGTGTGGGGGTCTTGTGGAGCTGGTGGAGCAACTGCATGGGACACTATTGGTGACCCATCAGCTGGTGGTGCTATTGCATTTGGTTCGACTGCTCAAACAATGGACTGGGCAACTATGGATGCCAATGCTTCATTCTTTACTTTCAACTTTACTAACGCCGGGACTTCTGCTGGTACTGATAGTGGGGTAGTGATAAACAACGCTGTGGCCGGCTCGGCTACAGATACTACAACTGAAAACCTTCTTCTTTTGCAACAACTAGATACAACTACTGCCGGGACTACTGTTGTGAACAATG
>JBBUBB010000010.1:0-12992 GCA_038058445.1 Patescibacteria group bacterium | reverse complement strand
TTTTAAAATTTATAGCACTTCTGGCGCCAGTGAAGCAATCTTCTGGTAACCTAGCTCGGCAATTTCACGAGGAATAGGGCCGAAGATGCGACCTGCCTTCGGTTCCTTACTTCCTTTTTCAAGAATAACAACAGCGTTGTCATCAAAACGAATGTAAGAACCATCTTTGCGTCGATAGTCCTTCTTTTGTCTTACAACAACTGCATAACAAACATCTTTTTTCTTAACACCCTTTCTTGGTTCTGCCTTTTTGATTGAAAGCACAACGATGTCTCCAATACCAGCATAACGACGCTTGGAACCTCCAAGAACCTTGAAGATTTTACCTACTGTCCCACCTGAGTTGTCTGCAATTTTTACTATTGATGCATCTTGTAACATATATTAACTCAGTACCTTAAAGTGCTTATCTTTTGAAATTGGTCGGGTCTCGACTATCTCTATAATTTCCCCAACTTTGTGGGCATTTCCTTCATCATGAGCCTTGTATTTCTTGGTAATTTTCAAAAACTTTTGGTACTTTGGGTGCTTCACAAACCGACTCACAGCAACAACCACAGTCTTATCCATTTTGTCGGATACGACAGTGCCTTTGAGAATTTTCTGTTGTGTGGGTTTAGTTGTCATAAAGTATTACTATACTACTGTTTTTTCTATAAATGTCTACTTTTACTCTCTAGCTACAACACGAGTCTTAACTGGAAGCTTGGTACCAGCTTTTCTAAGTGCTTCTTTAGCAATAACTTCAGAAACTCCGTCTACCTCAAATAAAACTCTACCAGGCAAGACTTCGATTGAGTACCCTTTGAGTTCCCCCTTACCTCCGCCCATTGGTACTTCGGCAGGCTTACTGGTGATCGGTCGATCAGGAAAAACACGGATCCACATACGGCCAACTTTTGTCAGATAACGAGAGGCTGCCTTTCGAGCAGCTTCGATTTGGTTGGAAGTAAGTCGGCCAAGCTCTTCACTCTTTAAGCCATATGAACCGAAAGAAATATCAGTGCCACGAGTTTCTACTCGAGAACTCATATCAGTTCTCTTCTTGTGCCATTTTCTAAATTTTACTTTTTTAGGGAATAACATAAATGATTATTTATTTTCTTGTTTCTTGTCATCCTTGGCAAAAACTTGTCCCTTGTAAATCCAAACTTTAATACCGATATCTCCATAAGGCATGTGAGCTTTTTCACGAGCAAAGTCGATATCAGCACGCACTGTCTGAAGTGGCACACTCCCACGCTTTAACATTTCACTTCGAGAAATTTCAGCGCCCCCAAGTCGTCCCCCAACATAGAAACGAACTCCTTGTATACCACGCACCGCCATAACTTTTTCAATAAGTTGTTTCATTACGCGTCGATATGGCATTCTTTTTTCTAGTCCCTCTGCAATCATAAAGGCCACAATCTTCGCGTCTCCGTCTGGAGAGGTAACTTCAACAATTTCAAGTTTGATTTCATCAGTGACTGTGAGCTTTGCACGCTTTAGAGATTTGATAATATCAGCCTTGAGCTTAGTAGCTGCTTCACCACTTCGTCCGATGATCATACCCGGACGAGAGGTACGCAAAATAATACGAACTGCCTTTTGTCCGCGTTCAATCTCAACAGAAGAAACATAGCTACCTCGAAGACGCTTATCCAAAAATTCTCGAATTGTTGTATCTACTTTTAAATTTTGAACAAAATGTGCACCTGTAGCAAACCATCGGCTTTTCCAGTCTCTGAGGGTTACTAATCTATGTGCATATGGATGGACAACTTTTGACATATAATTATTTCTTTTTACTTTTAGCTATTTTCTCAGAAAGTGCCACAGTGACATGGCTCATTTTCTTACGAATAGGCTTAGCTACACCCATAGCTCGAGGCATAAAACGCTTCATAACAAGACCTTGGTTAACTTCTATATTTTTGATCACTAGTGTTGATGTATCGATACCATCTTTGGCAGCATTTGCAGCAGCACTATTGATCAACTTACGGATAGGATCCGCAGCACGCTTAGGCATATATGAAAGCTCAACCTGTGCCTGCGCCACACTTTTGCCCTTCACAGCGTCAGAGACGAGGCGAACTTTACGAGGCGATTGGCGATAGTTTGTAAGTGTAGCTTTCATAATAATTACTTCTTCTTAGTATCCGCAGGAGCAGTAGATGCCTTAGCAGATTGAGCAGCGTTGATTTCAGCTTCTTTTTGTTTTTGGTCAATTTCTTTCTGCATTTTTCCTCCATGACGAGTAAACTTGCGTGTTAAAGAAAATTCACCGAGACGGTGCCCTACCATATCCTCGGTGACTAATACTTCCACATGTGTTTTGCCATTGTGCACACCAAAGGTAAAACCAACCATCTCTGGTGCGATCTGACTAGCGCGTGCCCAAGTTTTAATAACTCCTGCTGAGAGCGGAGCTTTGCCTTTAATCTTTTTGAGGAGATTTTCGTCAATATATGGGCCTTTTGCTAGTGATCGTGTCATAAGTTTAGAATAAAAGAAGCTCCTTCTGAGCTCCGCATATCTTATCAGATTAAGGAGAGAAGTCAACTAAATGCTGAGGATCTTTGGGAGGAATATGATTAGCCCGACAACAACAGCCCCAATAACAGTCAAAAGCACCGCTCCAGCGGCTACATCCTTAGTATCTCGGGCGTATGGGTGGTACTCGGGGCTAGTCAGATCCATATCTATCTCAAGTGCAGTGTTAAATCCTTCGGCAACTAGTACGGCGGCCATACACAGGACTATGAGCCCCCATTCGGCCTCGCTGAGTGAATATATAAAGCCAAGGACTATAACTACTAAAGCCACAACACCGTGCACCCAAGCGTTGTGCTGGGTCTTGAAAATAACCACAACCCCTCGAAAAGCGTGCTTAAAGCTCACCGCCCGAGCCACAATCGAAAACCGTTTCTTTTCTGACATTTTCTTTTCCATAGATTAAAACGTGAATTGAGTTAAGTCGGTCTCAGAAAATACTCTTTGAATATCTGAATGTTTTAAAAGTGCTGTCGAGGTTCGATTGGAAAAACCAACATACTCGACCTTCTTGTTTTTTAACTGAACGAAATTTATTGCTGGCATCAAGTCTGTATCTGAACTAATAAGTATTACCGAATGATATATGTTTTCAGATGCTCCGATAACCATATCAATGGCCATTTTTACATCGACTCCTTTTTCTCTGGTTGAGTGATCATAGACTATCCTGCCACGCTCAATTATAAGCCCCATGTTTTCTAATTTTTGGAGAAACTTTTGCTGATTTGAAACCATAAGCGCTGATTTTTCAGTGTGGTCAGTATCTCGAACTATTCCTATGTAATATTTTATTGCTACTATTTCTCTCTCGTTAGCAAGATATTCGGCAAATTTCTTATAGTCAAATTTAGCCCCCTTAGGTAGAAGTGGTAATTTTTTATTTCCATCAGATTCTACTACTACACGATGAAAAGCGCTGTAGGTATTACCACCATCAATTATTACTAACACCTTCTCTTTTGATCCCATAAATTAAATTATACCCCATAAACGCAAAACTGCCCTTGTTTTGCAACAGTGGCAGTGACGTTAATATAGTTAGTATATACAAGTGATAAATAATGTCAACTACCCCCGAATGGCATGCTTGAAGCTCCGCGCTCGCGCCACAATCGAAAACCGCTTCTTTTCTGACATTTTCTTTTCCATTTAGGCAGTATAACAAATAAAAAAACCGGGGGTTACCCGGTTTTTACAAAGAACTATAATTTGCTAAGGAAATTTTAAGCTTCACCAGGAGTCACTTCAAAGAATGGCAGTCCGTACGTTAACTTGGGGTTGGAGGGCCAACCACGATGATTTTTGTATTCCTCTTTATATTGATTAAAATTCAATATTTGGTGGTAACAAACTTGCTCAATCCACTTTTGTAGAGGTAAAAAAGGTTTTACCTGGGCATGTAAAGCTAACCAACCAGGGAATTCCTTATAAGCCTGGTACGGCCAGTTAGGCCAATGCGGGTTGTCTTTCAGATGAATTCTATAATCCTTCAGCCCTTTGATCCCAAGTTTTATTACTTCCTCTTTCCATTTTGTATATGGCAAATCCTTAGCCTTATGAATGACCTCAGGACGAGAAAAGAATTTAGACCATCCGGGGAATAGTGTGTAAATCAAACCAGGAACACTTGGCCACCCAAAGAAATTTTTATATACCTTGGTGTATTCGCTCCCAGAAGTTATACCACTTTTCCTGACTTGCAGTACCCATTTGTCATATGGAAGATAGTGCTGTTGTGCTAAGGCCTTCCTTTTAGCAATAATCTTCAGTACCTTCTTGTATGAAGTGTGCACCTTTAGATTATCAACCCTTATCTTAGGAATAAGCATCTTCTCCATTTTGTCTTTAGGAAATATATGCTTCAGACGCTCGGGCACAACAAATGTCTGCTTTATGATATCCGCATAACATATGGGCTGACCCTTACCTCTTGCAACCTGATCAAAAAAATGAACTATAGAAGCAAACTTTTTGGAATTAAGAGGATCAATTCGTAGATTTCTAACCCTTTGTGTCGCCACCACCACAGACTTTGTGGGACGGAGATTAAAACAAAGGGTAGCTACTGGAGCATCAAAGCCCATAGTGACCATATCAACATTGCAAAGTACTTTAATATTTCCAGCCTTGAAATCGTACAGTGTCTTTGATATCTCAGAATCCTCCATGTTTGAATGAACGGCTGCAGCACTAATACCAACATCTTGAAAAAGTTTTGATACTGTATCAGCATGAGCTATGCTGGCACAATGCATAAAGGCACTTTTATTCCAAAAAGCCGGTATTGTTTGATAAAGCTTTAAGGCAGCTTTGTTCCTTGAATCAATGTTCACTGCTTCTGACAAATCCTTAGCGCTATAGTCTCCACCAATCACCTTGACCTTACTGATATCAGTATCAGTCTCAGCTATGATAACCATAAACGGACAAAGAAATCCTTCTTCAACAGCTTCAGGAACAGTCACTGTAAGTATTTCCTTCGGAAGCAAGTTCGAAACTTTTTTCTCATCAGAATAATACGGTGTAGCGGTGAACCCAATCTTCAGAGCATTTTCATATTGCTTTACAGCCTCCATACGTTTTTCAGTAAGACAAGTATGTGGTTCGTCTAAAATAAGAAATTTAATATTCTTATTAAGTTTCCCTTTTAATGTCTGTCTTACAAACGATTCGTAGGTAATAATAGTAACATCTTTGTTAAACTCTTTCAGAAGCCCGTAAATCAGACCGATATCGAGGTCTTCTGCAAAGCGCATAAATTCCGAAGCTGTTTGGTGCAGTAGGGTTCTACGAGGAACCATGATATAAGCTGGTTCATCAATCGCCTTAAGAAACTGTGTTATAAGAACAGTCTTTCCAAAGCCGGTAGGACCAACAACATAACCCTCTTTTTCGCCTGGAATCAAGAAGTCCAGAATTGCCTGAAACATTCTCAGTTGCAACCCTTTGAGAATTGCTTCTTCTACGTTTGCTGTTTGACTACGTATATAGTTCTTTATCTTTTCTATTACGCCCATGTTTACTGGGTCTTGCTTTAATATTTCCATATTTATTATTTAAAATGTACAGAATTGGTTCCTAAATTACCGTAGGAATTTCGGTTTTGGTTTGATTTTTATATTACATATTTTTATTTAAAAGTCAATAGTAATGACCTAACAAAAAAACCTCCATTTCGGAGGTTTTTTGTTGCATCTCTGATTACCGTTTTGTTTTTCTTCGAGAAACGATGAGGTCGTTTGAGTATTTCTTGGGAGTGCGAGTACGGACACCATAGGCTTGCTTGCCGTGACGAGTCTTAGGACCTCGGCGGAGACCAATACCTTGTACACCTTCACCACCTCCGTGTGGGTGATCTACTGGGTTCATAGCCGTACCACGAACTGTCGGACGAATACCGAGCCAGCGTGAGCGACCAGCCTTACCAAAATTTCTAAGTTTATTTTCGTCATTTGAAACTTCACCAATACAGGCGTAAGACTCATCGATGATCTTGCGCACTTCGCCTGATGGCATCTTCAAGTTGGTATAACCGTTGTCTTGAGCAGCCACTTGAGCAAATACTCCAGCACTTCGAGCTAATTTTGCGCCAGCACCTGGCTTGATTTCAACATTGTAGACAAATACTCCGACAGGAATGTGCTTGAGAGCCAAACGGTTGGCCACTTCAATGGGCGCTTTTTCAGAGACAATAAATGTCGCCCCAACAGTTACTCCTTTTGGAAGTAGTACATATCTCTTTTCTCCATCAGCGTAAACTTCAATACCAACGAAACCTGTACGATTCGGATCATATTCGACAGAAGTAATCTTGGCTACGATATCTTTTTTGTTGTATAAAAAGTCGATATCTCGAAGCGCTCTCTTGTGACCACCACCTTTGTGAGGAGTAGTGATGCGACCTTGGTTGTTGCGTCCAACATTTCTTTTACCCCCCTTAGTCAAAGACTTAAGTGGTTTTGACGCAGTAAGAACCTTTCGGTATTCAATACTTTGTTCACTGCGCTTTGATGGAGATGTTGGATTATATTTTTTCATAATGTTTATTTAAATTCTTACATGACATCTATGGTCTTACCTTTTGGTAGCTTGATGTAAGCCTTCTTGATTTTTGGACCAAAACTCAAAATTCCTTTCTGAAATTTACTTCTTGGCTTTTGGGTAACAGTATGTACTCGGAGTGGCTTGTGCTTGTATTGTTTTACAAAGGCTTTGGCGATTTCACTTTTGGTCGCAGAGACAGCTACATCGAATATGTAGGAATTGTAAGCCTGAGCCTTAGCTGCTTTTTCAGTAATACGAGGATTCTTCAAGATAGAAGTTCTTCCGCCAGCTGGCGGATTCTTAGCCTCTACTTTAGTTATGTCAGGAGATTTAGCCATAATATTATTTTAGTTTTGCTTCTAGTGCAGAAACTGATTCTTTTGGTTCAACCAAGATAATGTAATTGAAACTCATTGCTCCCAAAACATTTAAATCTTTTGCGAGTCCTACAGTCACTCCTGGAAGATTAGCAAAACTCTTCTCAACAACCTTGTCAGCTTTTGACAAAGCCAAAAGCGCTGTGGTTGGTTTCTTTGATCCCAATTTTTCAAACCCAGAAACCTTAGCTAGAGAAGAAACGATAGCTACGGCATCTTTAGTTTTCATATCCTTCAGAGATATTGAATCGACAAAAAGAATTTTGTTATCATCCAATTTCTTTGAAAGCACGCTAAAGAGAGCTTTGGTTCGCATTTTCTTGTTGATCTTTTGAGAGTAGTCTTTATCAGTTCGTGGACCAAAAGTTGTTCCACCACCAACCCAAATAGGGCTACGAGAAGATCCGTGTCGAGCTCGTCCTGTTCCCTTTTGAGCCCATGGTTTCTTGCCTCCACCAGAGACTTCACTTCGATCTTTGGTATGTGCAGTACCCGACCTCTGATTGGCCTGCATAGCTAGGACAACTTGGTGTACAAGGTCAGCATTCCATTTAGCACCGAAAACAGATTTTGGAAGAGGAAGCTTGCCACTTGAAGCTCCTTTTTGGCTATAAATAACTGCTTCAAGAGCACCAGAGGTAGCCTTTGGCTTTTTCTCTACCTTTTCTTTTGCCACTTTTGGCTTTACTACTTTTTTAGTTGTTGTCTTTTTTGTTTCCATAAAATTTTTATTATGCAGTAATGCTTACTACTGTTCCTCTTCGACCAGGCACTGCGCCACTGATGTAAATAGTGTTTGTAATTGCGTCAACTGCCACCACCTTGAGACCTTTGACAGTCACAGTGTCTCCCCCTGTACGCCCTGGCATCCTCATACCCATAACGACGCGTCCCCCCGCTCGTCCTGGACCGCCCCCCGAAGAACCTCGCTCTCGTTCTGAGTGCTTCTGTCCGTGAGATCGTGGTCCACCCTTGAAGTTGTAACGCTTTACAACACCTTGGAAACCTTTTGATTTTGAAGTGCCAGAAACAACAACACTATCCCCTTTTTCAAATGAGGCCACGGTCACTTCTTCTCCGAGTGTTGCGGTTGGAGCTTCATCATGTCTGATTTCTTGAATTATTTTAAATGCTTTGCCACCTAGAGAAGTAGATAAAGCTTTTGAAACTCGAGAAACTTTCTGATCTTCTGATGCAAGCTGAACAGCATTGTAACCATCAGATTCAACAGTCTTAACCTTAGTCACAGTATTTGGCATAGCCACGATCGCCGTGACAGGTGTAACAATCCCCTTGTCATCAAAGAGCTGTGTCATATGCAATTTTCTTCCGAGAATGTATTTCATAATGTTCATGCCGAGCCACAAAGGCTGGTATTGGACCATTTAAAGGCTATTTAATTGGTCCACCGATTATACACGAGCCCCCATTTTGTGCAAGTACAAACAAAAAATCCCCTTTCGGGGATTTGAAAGAAATATGTCACTAGTTGGCTAACTGACTAAAAGCTGTTCTTCTATATAGTTTCGAAGCTCTCCGTACGTTTTTATTTCTAATGGTAAGGCTACCCTTAGATAGCATGCTCGACAGAACAAAGCATTGTGTGTCTCTGTTGTTCTTCTTAAATCGAGCCAACCATGACAATAGCCATGTATCGACATACCTATCTTATCCTCATTTTTTGTATGAGTTACAAGGTAGGGACAGATATCACGCCAATTAACTTTAGGCTCTGATTCAATCAAAAAATCTCCTTCTTTGGTAAGCCTAATTGGATCAAGAGGGGTACTTTTGATTAATTGCTCATACAGTTTGTCATGAAGGCCTTCCTGGTTATAAAAACCAAGACCGTAACTAAGCATATTATCAAGCCAGCCAGTGGCAAAAGCATGATCTCTTTGTCCGGTGACAACTTTATACATGCAAGAACGGTTAACTGGATCTTTGCGTGTAGAATCCGGAACATCTTCCAAAATCTGCCCCTCTACTATTTCGCTTGGTTTAAAACCAGCGCAAGAAACGAGGTCAAACATTGCCTGAAGCTCTCCTTGCCGAAGGCTTTTATTATGTCTTAAGGCATGACCGTGCATGTTGACCATATTTGCAAAAGCATTGGCTGCTTCACGTGGGTGACTATAAAATGTTTTCATAATACAATTTTTTCTTAACTTTACTCGTAATAAATTAGAAGTCAAGAAAACAAAAAACTGCCCATAGTGAGCAGTTTTTTGTTTGTTTTTATAGAGAGAGTTTGATTACATCCCAACTTCATCGTGGCAGACACGATTTCGCGGGATTGTGAAATCATAGTCGTCGAGAGACTCCTTGATTTCTACATCATCTTCACATCAATATCTACACCAGAGGGCATAGATAGATTTGTGAGGGCTTCGATGACCTTCGCTGAAGGATTTTCGATATCAATAAGTCGCTTGTGTACACGCATTTCAAACTGTTCGCGAGCATTTTTGTAAATGAAGGCTGAGCGGTTGACGGTATACTTTTTGATTTCCGTAGGAAGTGGAATAGGTCCACGAACCTTGGCATCATAACGAAGCGCAGTATCAATGATTTGCTTGACTGAGACGTCGAGAATTTTGTTCTCGTAGGCACGCACTCGGATGCGAAGCATTGAGGCAACCTCATCTTTTAATTTGCTAACCTTAGTAGCTTTTTCTACCTTAGGTTTTGCGACTTTCTTAGCTCCGCCAGCTGGCGGATGTTTTTTTGTTGGAGTTTTTGTAGCCATATGTTTTCCAAAGAGCAGTTACAGTATACCAGTTAAGCGATTATCTTTGTTACTACACCGGCACCAACTGTGCGTCCTCCTTCTCGGATTGCGAAGCGCATTTGCTCTTCCATAGCGACAGGAGCAACAAGCTCTACAGTAACCTTAACAGTGTCTCCTGGCATAACCATTTCTACTCCAGCAGGGAGAGTCACAGAACCAGTCACATCTGTAGTTCGGACATAGAACTGAGGTTTGTATCCATTTACGAATGGAGTGTGTCGTCCACCTTCTTCCTTTTTAAGAACATAAACTTCACCTTCAAACTTGGTGTGTGGCTTCACACTACCAGTCTTAGCAAGAACCTGTCCACGAGTCATGTCTTCTTTCTTAACTCCGCGAAGCAAGATTCCAGCATTGTCTCCAGCCTGACCTTGATCGAGCTGTTTGTTGAACATTTCAATACCAGTGACAGTAGTCTTCTGTGTATCCTTGATACCGACAATTTCTACTTCTTCACCAACCTTCACAATTCCTCTTTCGATACGGCCTGTTACTACAGTTCCGCGTCCTTCAATAGAGAAGATGTCTTCGATCGGCATAAGAAATGGCTTGTCGAGATCTCGAACAGGCATTGGGATATATTCGTCAAGCGCCTTTGTAAGCTCAAGAATTTTCTGAGCCCATGGATCTTCAATAGATGTAGCTTCAAGACCTTTAAGACCTGATCCACGAATAACAGGAGCATCCTTGTCAAAGCCTTGTTTTCCAAGGATTTCTCGGATTTCTTCCTCTACGAGGTCGATCATTTCTGGGTCATCAACCATGTCGCACTTGTTTAGAAATACGATCATTTTTGGAACACCAACTTGTTTTGCAAGAAGAACATGTTCACGAGTCTGAGGCATTGCACCATCGGTAGCAGCAACCACGAGGATTGCGCCATCCATTTGAGCAGCACCGGTAATCATGTTTTTGATGTAGTCAGCGTGACCTGGAGCATCAATGTGAGCATAGTGACGATTCGTTGTAGAATATTCATTATGCGAAATGTTAATGGTAATACCACGCGCCTTTTCTTCAGGTGCGCCGTCAATCTCATTAACTCCTTTTAATTTAACTTGGTTCCCGTTCATGTTTAGAACGTGGAGGATAGCCGCAGTAAGCGTAGTCTTACCATGGTCAACGTGACCAATGGTTCCGACGTTTACGTGTGGCTTTGAACGATCAAATGTTTCTGCTGCCATAATAATGAACTAATTAATTTATTTTAATAATGTATAAACTCTCGCACATAAAAACAACGCAAAATGCGATAGTGATTCATCATATCATGTAGGGGCACTTTGTCAATAAAAAAGCCGCCTAAAGGCGGTGCTTTCTAAAATTGTTTTTTGGCCTTTCTTTCTGCCTGGAAGAAGAGATCTTGGACTCTCCTAACAGCCTTCACAATGTACTTGATATACGGATTGTGTAGCGGGAACTGTTTTTCCATCCAATTTTCCTTCCACTGGTCTTCGTGATAAATGACCTTGAAAAGGTGTGGGTCATTCTGTCGGTAATTTTTTTCACTGAACAACTTCTTTTTGGAGCCATTCTCAAAGTATCTTTTTGGCTCTGAGCCAAGAAATACTTTTATAATAAACTCTTTTTTATCCAGCTGTATATGAGAGCAGATTGTTAGGTTGACTCCATATAGAACAAAAGATACAGGAGTTACCTCCCCGACAAATGTTGGGAAGTGCCCCGATTTGCCAAATACAACACCTTTACTTCCCTTCTCTATCTTTTCGGTAAAAAACTTTAAAATTAGTGAACAAAGACTTTCTTGATTTTTCATAACGAAATTTTTCTTTACCCTACCACAGATATAGTATTCGTCAATCCAAACAAAAACCAGCTCGCAAAGGCTGGTTTTTGTTTATTTAAATTACGATCGGCTTTTTATGATCGTATCAGCCACATTCTGAGGCACGATGTCATAGCGGAGGAATTCCATGGTGAAACCGGCGCGGCCTTCGGTCATAGAGCGTAGGGTCGTCATATAACCAAACATTTCTGATAGTGGCACGACAGCATTAACCACTTGGTTCATACCGCGACTCTCCATGGCTTCGATAATCCCGCGACGAGAAGACATGGAACCGTTTACATCTCCCATGAATTTGTCAGGTGTGACCACTTCTACCTTCATCATTGGTTCCAGAATCACAGGCTTGGCACTTCGACATGCATCTTGCACGGCCATACTTGCAGCGATCTTGAAGGCCATTTCGTTTGAGTCCACTTCATGGAAAGATCCATCATAAAGATCAACTGACACATTTTCCATTTTGAAGCCTGCTAGAATACCTCGGTCGAGACCTTCCTTAAGACCTTTTTCAATCGGTGCGATGAACTCTCCAGGGATAGCTCCCCCTTTGATGTTGTTGATAAATTCAAATCCACCAGAGCGTTTCGTATTCTTCGGCAAATCTTTTGGATCTACGCTTTGATCCATTGGCTTAATGCGAATCTTCACATGACCATAGTTACCCTTACCTCCAGACTGTTTGATGTATTTACCTTCTGCTTGGGCTTCACCAGTAATAGTTTCTCGGTAGGCTACTTGTGGTTTACCAACATTAGCTTCCACGCCGAACTCACGCTTCATACGGTCGACAATGATTTCAAGGTGAAGTTCTCCCATACCAGCAATAATTGTTTCCTCTGTTTCTGGATCGGTTGAGACTTTGAATGTTGGGTCTTCATCAGAGAGTTTAGAGAGAGCGAGTCCCATTTTTTCTTGGTCGGCTTTGGTCTTCGGTTCAATACGAAGGTTAATAACTGGTTCAGGGAACTTGATACGGTCGAGTGCTACAGGATTCTTTTCGTCGCAGAGAGTGTCGGAAGTTTTTGTATCTTTGAGTCCAACAGCAGCGGCGATTTCTCCAGCAAAAACTTTTTTCACTTCTTCGCGTTGATCAGCTTGCATACGCACGATACGAGAAAGACGCTCTTTGTTTCCTGTTCGAGGATTATAAACATATGAGCCCGCTTCAATAGTTCCAGAATAGACGCGGAAGAAGACGAGCTGGCCGACGAACGGATCAACCATACTCTTAAAGGCCAAGGCAGAAAATGGAGCATTGTCATCTGCAGGGAGAGACACCAATTCTTCAGTATCTGGATTGGTACCTGTGACTGCTCTAATGTCCGTCGGAGCAGGGAGATAGTCTACAACAGCATCGAGAACAAGCTGAACTCCTTTGTTTTTAAGAGCGCTCCCGGCATAGACAGGGAACATAGCGTTGGCGATAACT
>JBBUBB010000009.1:3480-4778 GCA_038058445.1 Patescibacteria group bacterium | reverse complement strand
AATTAAAAAAGTTACTGAAGATATTGAGAATTTCAAATTTAATACCGCTGTTTCTACTTTGATGATTTTTATTAATGAAACTAGTCAGTTTCAGATATCCAAAAAAGATTTTAAGATTTTTCTCCAAATTCTTGCTCCGTTTGCCCCACACATCACTGAAGAACTCTGGCATTCTCTTGGTGAGAAGAAAAGTATTCATCTTTCTCCATGGCCAACATATGATAGCGGTAAGGTGATAGATGAAAAGATAACGATTGGTGTACAAATAAACGGCAAACTCCGAGCAGAACTTTTGATTGATAAAGAAGACACAGAGGAGACCATTGAAAAAGGAGCCTTGTCACTTCCTAAGATACAGGAGTACGTCTCAGGCAAAGAAATACAAAAAGTAGTAGTAGTCCCAGGTAGGATTGTTAACATTGTCATAAGGGGCTAATTTGCTATATACTAGTGCTCATATGTATCAAAAAATTGTCGCCAAATTCAACACCATTTCTTTTACTATTATTGCTGGTCTGTGTGCTCTTTTACCACTAATATTTTTACCTGCGTCAATTGGCGGTGGCGGAATGGTCAAAGGATTTATTCTTTATATAGGGGTCTTTATAGCAGTTTCTCTGTGGCTCATCGGTCAGTTCGTTGAGGGGTCACTGAAAGTGCCGAAATCACCAGCTCTCCTTGCTCTAGGGGTATGGGTTGTCCTCTCTCTTGTTAGCGCGCTAACCTCAGTAAACCCAGCAGTCTCGCTTTGGGGCAGAGGATTTGTTTTTGACTCATTCTCAACAACTCTCGTCTTATCGCTCTTTGTATTTATGATCGCTACATTTGCGCGTGACCAGCGAAGATTGGTCAAACTTTTTTTGGTAACATTTACGGGCTCAGCACTAACAGTTCTATTGCAATTTATATTGTATATTTCTCAAAAAGTTCCGTTTGTTGCCAACAACTTGGCCCATGTCGCAAACCAAGGAACACTTGTTGGTTCTTGGGTAGACTTTACTTACTTTGTTACATTTGTATTTCTTCTTGCGCTTTTGATGTATGAAGTATTAGTACCTAAGGGTATTTTTAGAGTGCTCTCGCTTGTTACTATGGTTGTAAGTTTGGTTGCGTTAGTATTTCTTAATTTCAAGACAGCGTGGGTAGTTGCTATAGTTTCTTCACTTGTTGTTTTTGTTTATAAGTCTTCTGTTGAAAGGTCTATTAATAACAAGGTATTAAATATGGCATCTGAAGGCGGTAGTACTGAGATAAATGAATCGACTGAAAAAAGTCAATTCCCCTTAATGTCGCTCATC
>JBBUBB010000009.1:0-3470 GCA_038058445.1 Patescibacteria group bacterium | reverse complement strand
CTCATCTCATTGCTTGTCGGGCTATTCTTCTTCCTAAGTAGTGCCTCTGTAGGTACATTTTTGTCACAATCTGCAGGTGTTACTTTTTCTGATGTTCGCCCTTCATTCACAACAACAACCTCTGTGATGCGCCAAGCGCTTTACAGTGACCCCCTTCTTGGTAGTGGTGCTGGTAAATACACCGATGTATGGAATCTGTATCATCCTACAACCGTTAATTCAACAATCTTTTGGAATTCTCCTTTTGAGTCGGGATTTAATCTTATAGAGTCATTGGCAACTACAAATGGGCTCCTTCCCGTACTAGCGCTCTTAGCTGTTCTGATACTCTCACTTATTCATGGGTTTAAGTTGTTTAACTACCAATTCCACGATCGATTCACACGATTTATATCAGTGACTTCATTAATAATGACCTTGGCTCTTGTCATACTTATTCTCTTCGCTTCTCCTGGGATAGTACTCATTGTTTTTGGCTTTACTTATATAGGCCTTTTATTTGGGGTCTCTTCTTTGGTTGGTCGTACGAAAGTAGTATCTGTGAATTATCTAAAAGATCCACGGGCTAGCTTTTTTGCAATTCTAATTCTAGTTGTTGCAAGTATGGTAGGTTTTTCTGCTGTGTACTTTACAGGGAATAAGTTCGCAAGCATTATCTATTATAACAAAGCATTAAATGCAAAAGAATTTACATCTGCACAGCAATCTATTGATAAAGCAATAAGGCTGTCACAAAATGATATCTATTTAAGAGCTCGGACATCACTTTATACTGGCCAATTTAATACTCTTGCTAGTGGAGAGTCTCCAGATAAAGCACAACTCCAGTCACTCTTTACGCAGGCAGAACAAAGTGCCTTGGCTGCAGTGGCCCTTGATAAAGGTAGCGCAACAAACTGGTTGGTGCTTAGCCAGGTTTATCAGTTAGTTGCCGATGCAAGCAATGAAGATGTTATTAAAAATATAACTGACGCAGCGACAGAGGCGCAAAAGCTTAGTCCAAATAATCCATTATTTAATATCAATAATGCCCGAATTGCTTTAATAAAGAAAGATACCGGTGGGGCATTAGCAGAAATTGATAAGGCTTTAGCCCTTAAGCCAGACTATTTAGACGCTTTTGTATTTCGTGGACAAATAGAGCAAGCACAGGGTGATTCGCAGGCTATAAAAAATGAGCTCCTAAGGTACACAGTGGTTGCTCCGTATGACGCACAAGGGTTTTTACTTCTTGGAAATGCATATCTAGAGTTAAAGAATTATTCAGCCGCTCTTGAGGCATTTGCTCGTCTTCGAATTCTAGCCCCAAATGATGCCAATAGTTATGTTCCTTATATTAGAGCCCTAGAGCTTTCAGGGGATAAAGCTAGGGCTGTAGAAGAGCTCAAAGCATTTCAAACTCGTTTTCCAAGGGTTACTGGAATAGAAGAGCAAATAAAGAGGATCCAAACAACTACAGCTCCTCAAGCTGATACCACAAAAAAGCAGTAGAAAACAATGGTCTCAAAGCTCTTAAAGCTTCTTAATAAGGATATAACCAACATGAACCAGGCAGCCCTGGTTCTTGCTGTTTTTTCAGGTCTTTCACAAGTCATTGGACTGCTTCGTGACCGATTCTTAGCATCAGTCGTGGGGCCTTCAGCACAACTTGATGTCTACTATGCCTCGTTTAGAATTCCAGATTTCCTCTATATTGCTATCGGCTCACTCTTTTCTGTTACGGTTCTTATTCCATTTATCATGTCTCATATAAAAAAAGGAGATGAAGAACAGACAGAGCATTTTTCAAATTCTCTACTCTCAGCATATTTTATTGGAATGATTGTTATCTCAGCTATTGTATTTATATTGATGCCTCTACTTTCACACCTAGTTGCTCCCGGATTCTCTGGTGCACAGCACACTAGTTTGACTCTCTATACTCGTATTATGCTCCTTTCCCCATTTCTCTTCGGTCTCTCCAGCCTCTTCAGTGCCTTTACGCAGGTGAAGCAAAAGTTTCTTTCTTTCGCCATTGCTCCACTTCTATATAACATTGGGATTGTTATCGGTATCTTGTTTCTCTACCCCCATTTTGGAGTATTAGGGATTATTTTTGGAGTAATTATTGGAGCTCTTTTTCATGTTGGTATCCAAATACCATCCCTCTTATCTGTAGGCAAGTTTCCTAAACTCACAAAGCGGATTGATTGGGCGATGATTCGTGCTGTGATTAAACAGTCTTTGCCGAGAACTCTGGCTCTTTCTATAACCAACATTATATTTATCGCTATGAGTGCCATAGCCTCACTCTTAGTTGTCGGCTCTATTTCTGTCTTTCAACTCTCGTATAATATTCAGACAACACCACTGATGATCATCGGTATTTCCTATGCAGTTGCAGCTTTCCCGACACTCACAAGACTATTTGAAGAAGAAAAACGCGCAGAATTCATATCTCTCATCCATCGAGCTACTCGTAATATTCTTTTTCTTTCTATCCCGTGTGCCTTATTTTTTATAGTTCTGAGAGCTCAAATTGTTCGCTTGCTTCTTGGAGCTGGGGTTTTCTCTTGGAATGATACTAGGCTTGTCGCTGGAGCACTGGCACTTTTTTCAATATCAGTTACGGCACAGAGTCTAATCTTGCTTCTTGTACGAGGATTTTATGCCCAAGGTAACACCAAGACACCGCTTACAGTTAATCTCATTGGAATGTTGGTGACAATATTCTCTACAGTAGGCTTACTGATCTTGTTTAAAGAAAGTATTATTTTCGCAAACTTCATTACCTCACTTCTCCGCGTAGACGGAGTGGTGGGAGTTTCAGTACTTCTCTTACCTCTTGGATTTTCTATCGGGCAAATCACCAACGCCATTTTGCTTTGGATTTATTTTCATAAACAACATAAAGTTGTACCCAGAGAACACGATATCAAGAAGACGCTATTTCACACCGGCGGGGCAGGGATTATAGCTGCTGCTGGAGTCTACTTGGTGCTCTCGGTTGTCGGAGTCGGAGTAGACCAAGCACGATTTGTGGGGGTACTATTGCAAGCACTAATAGCTGGTTTCTTCGGAATATTCCTTTACGCCGTTATTCTGGTAGCCCTTAAAAACGAGGACATTATGTTGTTTATGGAAACCATTAAGTCAAAGTTCTGGAAAGCTAAGCCTATTGTCCCAGAACAAGCTGATTTATAAACCTGCGGAAGTAAGGCTTCCGCAACTCTTTCATGCCTTATCTGGGCGTGATTGACAGAATCGATTTTGTATGTTAAGATAAATTTGTAATGTTCTTTATAAACTACAAAAAACAAAAAAATGGTAATTTATGTATTTTTCAAAAGTGGGAATATAAAACAGTTTATTTCTTCTTTCCAAGGGGAAACAAAAGAAGAAATAATACTGCAAATGAATTGCTTCCCAAAGGTTTTTGATATTAAAAAAGAAGTATGGAATGAGCCGTCGACGCAAAATCAGGTTAATAT
>JBBUBB010000008.1:10481-12471 GCA_038058445.1 Patescibacteria group bacterium | reverse complement strand
AGCCCGGAAGCAGAGGTAATAGCTTTTGGAATAAACGACACCCATGCACTTTGATCGATTAACTGATTGAGACCAAACCAAATGAAAACAAAGGCAAGTCCTAGACGAAGCACAACTGGAGCGTATTTTTGTAAATTTGAATTCATAAATTTTATATAAGTGTTCCTATTTTAAATGAAGCAAGTTCTGATTCAGGTCGTCTCTGCCCACCATGCTGAGCATCAAATGACGAAGAGGCGTCTACTCCGCACATACCTATGATAACCTGCGCTCCACCAGGATGCCCCGAGATCCACGCAGTAACATTGTAAACAGAACCATTTACTGCAGTCCAACAATCAGATCGACTATTATGCGTAGCGACTGTTGCTATTGTGTAGGAAGTCGGACCTGACGAATTTGTTGCTGAAGGAGTAGTATAAGATGGGTCAGTTACTGGCTTCGATGATTGCTGGACTACGACAACCCCGACAGCAACGAGGATAGTGAGAAGGCCAAGGATGATTGATGTTTTGTTGTTCATGTAAAATTGTTACGATTTATTTATGAGTTTCTTTCAGTGCTTACAATATAGTATACTACAACCAGTTTTATTAAATAACTATAAACACATGGGAAAAAGAACCACAGCACTCAAAGGAAAAGTAAAATCAAAACGCTCACACAAGACTGCCAAGCGCTTAGCTATCAAGCACACAATGCTTGCGGCCAAGGTGGCTAAGAAGAAAGTATCCAGAAAGAAATAATAAAAATCCCTAAGCTAGGCTTAGGGATTTTTAATTGACAACCTACCTTCAAAATGAGAGAGTAAAGAAAAAAACATGAACAGCGACTATCACATCAATGAGCAGAGTTATGCTGAAAACGATTGTCTGGAAGCTGTGATTCGATATTTAAATAACGAAAAAAGTGATCAGCTTCGTGCAGTAATGGAACTAAAGATGGAGAGATACGCCTGTACATTTGAAAACTCAGAGATGATTTTCAAAACCCTCCAAGGCGTCGTGAAAGACTTAGAAAACGGCGAAGTCCAAGTATGGGTACGCATCAGAGAAGGTACTGGGCCTCTTCTTATGGAAGACAAAGAGCTCGAAACTATCTTCATTGAAGCCGCAGAAAAGAGAGGTGTAAAATTTGAAACCATTACCGCCCATTTGTCGTAAACTACCTAGAGCTGTTGACACTCTCAACGGCTTTTTTATTTAAATTAAGAAAACTAAAATTGCAAAAATAACTACAAAGCAGGCGAAGACTCCTATAGTTTTTGTGAAGAAGATGAAGGCTTCTTGTTTTTGATTTTCTAGGAATAGACGCAGTGGCTCTGATAAAAACAAAAATCCCATAACTGCGGCTGATAAAACAAAGAGCCCCAGCATGGTTATAGGCATCAAGAGATTGTCTTTTGGTGGCAAGAAAGAGCTAGCGGTCTGCATAACTAGAACTATAAAAATAATATAGACCGCTGCGACCAATGCATATAGAAATGGTTTTTTCATGTTTTTATTATACCAAACTTCTATTGCTGCCCGACAAGGACCACTGCGTTTCTCTCCCTCAACTAAAACTGTTGCAACAGTTTTGTCTGGGCACCAGCTCAGTTATCCGCCAGCTGGCGGATATACTTCCGCTGTTCTCGCCCTTGTCGCACACAAAGCAGTTTGTGTGCTTCGTGCGCAAAACAAATCCTATTTGTTTTGCTGCCCGACAAGGACTCGAACCTCAATACCATGGACCAAAACCATGTGTCCTACCATTAGACGATCGGGCAATATTATTTTT
This sequence comes from Patescibacteria group bacterium, assembly GCA_038058445.1. GTDB lineage: Bacteria > Patescibacteriota > Minisyncoccia > Phycocordibacterales > UBA9973 > UBA4124. The sequence continues at coordinate 10,692 of JBBUBB010000008.1, read as the reverse complement.
TAGTGCACTCTTTTATAACACGAATTAAGCGCTTTTGGAAGCTTCTGTGCCTATCATTTCTAGAAATGCCAACTCAAGTGGTAAGACAGGGATAGCAGCATAGGCAATGCGCTCTACTGCTGTGATCAGTGAAATAATACTGCTACTGGTTATCACGCCCTCTCCTTCTACAGCCCCCTTTTTAATTAGATCGCAAGAGAACACGTCTGAA
>JBBUBB010000008.1:0-10471 GCA_038058445.1 Patescibacteria group bacterium | reverse complement strand
CCCCCTTTTTAATTATCTCCACATAGCTTTCGTTGTGCTCGGCTTCTATTTGCTCTCGCATATTTGGCGCGTAGCGGTACATGAGCGAGTGTCGCATCGTGACAAGTAGGAGCTCAGCAAGGAGCATCATATCGATGTGGTGTTCGTTACTATGAGAAAGCGTCTGGTAAGCAGAAGCAATATCTTTATTTATGAGAGCGTCATAGAGTTCGTGAATAACTTTCAGTGATGGCGCACCAGTCACTTTTTCTACTAGCTCACGGTTGATTTTTCTATCAGGCGAAGCTGAGAGCATTTTCTGTAATAGTCCCTGAGTATCACGAAACGATCCATCTCCGAGAAAGCCAATAAGAGAAGCTGCCTCGGTATCTATATCAACTTTTTCTTGCTTGGCAATTCTCTCCACCATCGTAGTCAGTATTTTCTCTGTCGGCTTTCGAAATGAAAATACTTGGCAACGGCTCATTATGGTTTCAGGTACTTTATCAAGTTCTGTAGTCGCTAATATGAACACAACATGTGCTGGCGGTTCTTCCAGTGTCTTCAGAAGTGCATTGAATGCATCTTTGGAGAGCATGTGTACCTCGTCGATGATGTAGACCTTGTATGCCGAGGAGAATGGAAATGTTCGCACCGCTTCTCGGAGTGCTCTTATATCATCAATACCACGATTTGAAGCCGCATCTATCTCGGTGATGTCCTCTGGGTTGGTACCGAGAGCTTTGGCCAAGATTCGTGCCACAGAAGTCTTGCCTGTCCCGCGACTACCTGTGAAAAGGTAGGCATGAGAAAAAGAGCCATTGACGATAGACTGCGAAAGCACAGAGACGATATGTTCCTGCCCCACCACCTCATCCCAGTCCTGTGGGCGATATTTACGATATAGAACTTGGCTATTTACCCCGCTTGTCATAAACAGCATTGTACCAAAAAAATAAAAACCCCGCTTTGCACGGGGCTCTTTTACAATAAGGTAAGAGCGAAACAGATACCACCAATTTGAAGATGTGAATGAAATTCAGCAACGGGAGGAAGTTTCTTCCCTGCCTGATTTAGTTTTTCAACCAGCTGAAGTGCTGAGATTTTGTCACCAGTCCCATTAAACAAATAGGACGATTTACAAAAACTGGCCTGCTGGCTTTTCCCTGTTTCAAAATTAAGAGCTAGCTCTACCAACTCTTGCACTACTGATTTCTCTGTTTCAGTTTTAGTCAAAAAGACATGGCGAACATCATCATCTGTAATTTTTTTTAACAATTCTTTAACAACAGATTCGACAATTTCCATCTGCTTTGTCTTAAGATCTGATTGCTTTTTTACAAATTCATTACGAGCGATACGAAAAGAACCAAACTCGCCCGTCAATCCATTACTGAAAATTGCTAGGGTTTCAAGATTTTTCATGGTCAGTAGTTTTTCTTAACCTTATATTCTTTCTACCTTTTTGTCAAAAATTCGTTCACGATTCTCTTTACATCTTCTGCTGTGTTCGCCTCTTCCATAAGGCGAGTGCGAAGTTCTTTAGCCCCAGCAAAACCTGTGACATACGCCTTGATATGCTTTTTCATGATTGAAAAGTTCTTTCCGCCAGCTGGCGGACAAAGCATTTTTTCAAATAGTTCACAGTGCTCTACCATTACTCTTAGTCTTTCTTCTACAGAGATTGGTTTAGTTGTAGATACAGCGGCTTTTCTTTTAGTATCAAAAAATTTATTTATAACTGGTAACTTCCGTAGTATCCACGGAGCTCGCTTGGGCAGTGTCGCCACCATAGCCCTTGTGGGGTCAAATAGCCAAGGATTACCAAATATAGCTCTGCCTACCATTATTCCATCAGCGCCACTTTGCTTTGCCTTGTCTTCTCCATCAGAGAGTGAGAGAACATCACCGTTACCAATGATCACTGTCTCAGGTGCTATTTTATTTCTAAGTTCTACAACTTGTTTTATATAGTCCCATTTGGCTGGTACTTTGGACATTTCTTTTCGTGTGCGAGCATGGACAGTCAGCGCAGCGATATCCTGCTCTAACAAAAATTTAATCCAAGTATTAATCTCAACAGTGTTGTAGCCAACCCTAGTCTTCACAGAGACAGGAATATTTCTGCCAGCTCCAGTAATACCTTTCTTAACTGCAGAAATAATTTTCTCAGCAACCTCCGGACTTTTGATCATACAGGCTCCAGCCCCCTGCTTCTCGATTGTTTTATCTGGACAACCCATATTGATATCAATGCCATCAAAGCCTAGCTCAGCACAAAGTTTAGACGCTGCTTCCATATTTATCTCGTCAGCAGAAAAGAGCTGTGCCACAATAGGGCGCTCTAACTCTGAAAAAGCCAAATCTCGTACAAGTACTTCTCTTCCCTTGCTCATCAAACCATTAGCCGAGACAAATTCTGTCCACACCACATCTGGTTTACCATACTTAGTAACCAAGGTACGAAAAGCCACATCAGTCACATCAGCCATTGGCGCCATGCAAAAAAACGGCTTCTTCTGTTGTCGGAGTTGTTGCCAAAAATTATTCATTATCTGCAAACTTATACACTACTTTGTTTGAAAAACGAACATCTATATATAGGAGCTTCTTTTCTAAGTCGCGAAATAAGCCTGCTAGTGGGTCTGCTCGGAGTGCAGAGAATAAATACTCAAGTGAGGTTATCGTAGGTATTGTCGGGTCAACTATAAGCTGTGCAGTATCTTTGTTGTGGAGAAAATCAATCTCTATTTTTCTAGGATAAACTACCTTAAAAACAGTGGCGGTAATATTAATATCGGAGAGTCCTTTTACAAAATCAGCAACACGCGTAATCTCCTCTGTAGTCATAGCTAGGAAAGGTATCGTTTCTACTGGTGCGCCAGTAATTATTTTGACATATGCTGTCCCCGAAAATACAGGGGCACTATTGTAAACAACTCCATTATTATCCATAAGGTAGCAATCGTCGCCTACTTCACCGGTGCACCATAAATACCTGGCACTATACTCTTTAATATTTACTCCAAGAGTATGCAAATCTATACGCTTTATACTTACTGTTTCTATTCGAGAAAAATCTTTTTTAAGATTTTTCTCAAGAGAGCTTTGGCTTATCAAGAAAGTACTAGTCCGTGGGAAAAACCATAACCACTTACCTTCTAATTGGCCCTTTACACGACTCTCTATGTCAGCAGCATCAATAACTTCTGTACCAACAGTTGAAACAGATGTTATCTGCAACTTCGGAGAACGGAGCATAAAGAAAACTCCAGAGAGAAGCCCTAGAACAACCACAAAAAATATAAGCTGTTTCTTTGAGACTCTATTCTTCTTTTTTTTAACACTTTCGTCTTGTTTTAGTACTCTGTTGTTATAGGTGCGTTCATACATAACAGGAGGTCTATTTACCGATCACTTCTTTGCCAATATACGGAACAAGTACTCCTGGCACGCGTACTGTGCCATCGGCTTGTTGGTAGTTTTCAACTATATGTTGCAAAATTCTCGGTGTAGCGAGAGCAGTATTGTTGAGTGAGTGAGCAAAATGGCTTTTACCTTCTGTATCTTTGTATTTAATATTCAATCTTCTTGATTGAAAGTCGTGAAAGTATGAACATGAATGTGTTTCTTTGAAAGAGCTTTGTGAAGGTACCCAAGCCTCAATATCATATTTTTTTACTTGCCCAAGCCCAAGATCTCCCCCACAGTTAGCAACGGTGTGATAGTGCAATCCTAGTGCTTGTAGTAACTCCTCCGCATTTTTAAGAAGCTCTTCATGATGAGCGACTGAAGTTTCATGGTTGGCTTCGCAAAGAATAACTTGTTCAAATTTATGAAATTCATGAACTCTAAATAACCCCTTTACATCTTTACTATGACTTCCGGCTTCACGACGAAATGCCGTTGAGAAAGCTATTCTTTTAATTGGAAGTTCTGAGACACTAAAAACTCTATCTGAGAAATAACTCATAGTAGCAACCTCTGCTGTCCCCGAAAGATATTCTCCATCTTGCGTCTTATAAAGATCATCCTCTCCTTGAGGAAGATAGCCAGTACCCAAAAGAGTTTCGCGTCTAACTAAAGATGGAACAACCATAAATTCATACTCAGATTTTTTAGTTCTAAAAAATTCAGTTACAAATTGCCAGAGAGCAAATTGAAGTAATGCTCCATCCCCTTTCAAGAAGTAACCCCGAAATCCGGAAACTTCTGCACCTTTTTCAAAGTCAGCCATCTCTAAATTTTGCATAAGCTCCACATGATCTTTAGGAGCGAAATCAAATTTGGGCTTTTCACCCCAAACACTAACTTCAACATTGCTACTATCGTCCCCTCCTTCTGGGACTGAGACATCCGGGACATTTGGCACTTGTAACATTTGTGCCTGCCACTCTTTGGTAATCTCCCGCACTTGTTCTTCAGCATTTTGAACCTGTTCTTTAAGAGGTTTCAATTTCTCTGCCATCTCGGCGCGGTCTTTAGGGTCAGCTCTGCCGACTTCATCCGAAAGCTTATTTTGTTCGGCACGAGCATTTTCAAAAAGAGCTAAAGCTTCCTTGCGCTCATCATCTATCTTGACGAGCGCATTTATATCAAAAGAAATGTGCTTTTTACGAGCGGCCTCTTTGATGAGATCAGGGTTCTCCCTAATAAACTTGATATCTAACATACCTCTCATAGTACCAAAGTGGTACAATTATTCAACATATGGAGAGAGAAGAAGATTTTCCTATAAAAGAAATAGACCCAACTGCCTCATTCCCTTACCTTGCCGAAATACCTCAAAAGCCCAAGCAATTGTATATGCGTGGTTCTTTGGAAAATGTTAAACACAAAAAAGTCATAGCTTTTGTTGGTTCACGGGCTTACACCAGCTATGGCGCCAATGCCTGTCGAACTCTCATCGAAGGACTTCGTGGATACAATATTGTCATAGTTTCTGGTCTGGCTATGGGTATAGATGCCATAGCTCACAAAGCTGCTCTCGATGCTGGACTCACGACACTAGCTTTCCCAGGTTCAGGTCTAGGCTGGAAGTATATCCATCCTGCGATCAACAGAGGCTTGGCCAAAGAAATTTTGGCTTCTGGTGGTGCACTCGTCTCTGAATACCCAGAAGAAACAAGAGGCGCTATCTGGACATTTCCAAATAGAAATAGGATTGTCGCCGGCATAGCTGATATGGTGATCATAATTGAAGCTCAAGAAAAGTCTGGCGCGCTTATCACTGCTAGACTTGGCACTGAATACAATAAAATTGTTGGGGCAGTACCGGGAAGTATTTTCAGTGGATCTTCCCATGGCACCAACTGGCTACTACGCCTCGGTGCGACACCTATCACTTGTAGTGGAGATATTTTGAAAGAACTTGGACTAGAAGCCAAAGATGTCCCACTCTCAGCACTCCTAGTTAATGAAAGCGAAGGCCGAGTGCTTGATGCTCTCACAGAACCCAAAACTAAAGATGCCATCGCTCACGAACTCGGCCTAACTAGTGCCGAAGCTAGTGTGATCTTCTCTACACTCGAAATCAAAGGTTTGATCAAAGAAAGTTACGGACTAATAGAAAGAATTGCGTAAATCTATATATTTTGTATGATAATAAAAAACTTGCTGAATGAAGAGATTCTCAACCAAACCCATATGGGTTTCCTCACAAAATAAAAGAAAATTCAGGAAACCACAGAAAAGATAACCGAATTACTAACACAAATGGCCACTCGAAAGAGTGGCTGAACTTTTTTATCATATTTGCCATTTTTGAGTGGGCATGGTACTACTTCAGGCATTGTTATGAATTTACTTATCGTTGAGTCGCCATCAAAAGCGAAAACAATTGAAAAATATTTAGATGGCGCGTATACGGTACGCGCTTCTGTTGGTCATATTCGTGACTTACCAAAATCAAACAAGAAAGCTATCGACATAGAAGCTGGCTTTGTTCCCCATTATGAAATTAGTAAAGGTAAAGAAAAAATTGTTCACGAACTTCAAGAGTTGGCTGAGAAAGCTAAAACTATTATTTTGGCTACTGACCCGGACCGCGAAGGAGAAGCTATCGCTTGGCATTTAGAAGAATTACTGAAAGCTGATGACAAGGTCAAAGCACCAATCTCAAGAGTAACATTCAATGAGATCACCAAGGAAGCGGTAACTGAGGCGCTCCTTCACCCTCGAGCTATCGATACAAACTTACGAAAGGCACAGGAAGCGCGTCGTGTACTTGATCGGCTGGTTGGCTATGACCTCTCGGGTATTATTTGGCAAAAGGTGCGCTACGGGCTCTCTGCCGGCCGGGTTCAGTCTCCAGCACTCCGAATCCTTGTTGAACGAGAGCGTGAAATCAAAGCTTTCATCCCTGAAACATATTGGACTCTTTCCGCTACATGCAATACTGTAAAAAAAGAATCCATCAGCTTTTTCTGTACCGAAGAGCCAAGAGAAAGAAAAGAAGTAGAGCGAATACTTTCTGAAGGGAAAAGTAAGCCTTGGTATGTGAAAGAAGTTAAAGAAAGTGAACAGAAACGCTCTCCTAAAGCACCGTTCACTACTTCCACTCTCCAGCAATCAGCCAGCTCTCGTCTCGGATTTTCACCAAGCCGTACCATGCAGGTAGCTCAAAAGCTCTACGAAGCAGGACACATTTCATATATGCGTACTGATTCAACAACTATTTCCAAACAAGTATTGGAATCTATAGCCACTCTTATTCAAAAAAAGTATGGTAAAGAATATTTAGAACCGCGAGAATATAAAACTAAATCAAAAAATACCCAGGAAGCTCACGAAGCTATCAGACCAACACATGTTGAGAAATTGCATGCTGGAAATAACGAAGAGCAAAAGCGTCTTTATGACTTAATTTGGGAACGCACGATTTCTTCTCAAATGACTGATGCCAAACTTTTGAAGACTCGTATCGTAGCTAATGTTGAGGGCGACACTATCCCCGACTTTTCTGTCACAGGAAGTCAAGCCCTCTTCCTTGGATGGCTCTCAGTAGACACCGGAGCTCGTGGGGAAGATGTAGAGCTACCTGCTTTGAAACAAGGCGACCCATTAACACTAGTTGAACTTACTGATACTGAAAAACAAACCGAACCACCAAACAGATACTCTGAGGCTGGTCTCGTCAAAGAGCTCGAAGCTCGTGGTATTGGCCGCCCTTCTACCTATGCCGCCATTATCAGTACTTTGGAAATTCGTGGCTACATTGAGAAAATCAATCGCTCATTAAAGCCTACTGACACAGGAGAGGTAGTTTCGACATTCTTGGAACAAAATTTCATGCAATATATTTCTGACACTTTTACTTCAGAAATGGAAAACGAGCTGGACGATATCGCTTCTGGGGACAGAGATTATATCAAAACTCTCAAAGATTTTTATACTCCATTTAAAAAGGATGTGAAAGAAAAAGAAAAGCTTGATAAGGCTACAACTCTAGAAGTAGCTGATGCTAAATATAAATGCCCTATTTGTGGTAGTGGCATGGTGGTGAAGCTTGGCCGTGGTGGGAAATTTCTATCCTGTGATAAATACCCAGAATGTAGCGGGGCATTGATGATCGATGGCACAGAAATAAAAGCCGATGAACCCATTGGAACTGACCCAGAAACAGGTCTATCAATATTTACAAAAGTGGGTCGCTTCGGTCCTTATGTACAACTCGGGACTATGCCAGAGAAAATCAAAGGTAAAAAACAAAAAGGTAAAAATCCGCCAGCTGGCGGAAAACCAAAAATGGCTTCAATCCCTAAAACTATAGACCCTAGTACTGTGACTCTAGACATGGCCCTTCAATATCTTTCTCTACCACGAATCCTTGGTGTTCACCCAGAGAGTGGTAAAGATGTCACCGCCAACAATGGACGCTTTGGCCCCTATGTTGCTCATGATGGCAATTTTCGCTCTATAAAGGCACCACTTGATGTTTATACTATCACCCTGCCACAGGCCCTCGAACTACTAGCACAAGAAAAGAAACCTAGAGGATTTCAGAAGAAGAAATAGCTAACCCCCGAAGAATCGGGGGTTGATGTAGCGGGCAACAGGACTAATTGCCATTTAGCTACAAGCAAAAAGTAATATTAGAAGAGTTTATTTTTTCTAATAAAAAGTGTATAACAATACTATGGAAAGTAAAGGGGTTGATCTACAAGACATACTAGACAGTAGCCAAAGTGTTTTTGATAAGGCCGAAAAAGATTTAATAGAAAAGGCATATCATTTCGCTCAAAAGGCCCACGACGGTCAAAAAAGAAACAGCGGTGAGCCATATTTTCATCATAGCGTTGAAGCGGCCAAAAATTGTGCCATGCTTGGTGCTGATGCAATTACTATCTCTGGTGCCTTACTTCACGATACCCTCGAAGACACAGACATAACTGAAGAAAATATTAAAGAAGCATTTGGTGAAGAAGTATTATTTCTAGTCGAAGGGGTGACCAAACTGGGCACCCTTAGATATAAAGGAGTTGAAAGACATGTGGAGAGTATGCGTAAATTTTTCATTGCTCTTGCAGAAGATGTACGAGTATTAATTATTAAACTAGCAGATAGACTGCATAACATACAAACTCTTTCTCATGTCAGTCCTGACAAACAAAAACGAATTGCTATAGAAACTATCGAAGTCTATGCCCCGCTAGCAGGACGGCTCGGTATGGGGAAACTCAAAGGACTCCTTGAAGACTACGCCTTCCCTTTTGCCTACCCCGATAAATATAAAGAAACGAAAGAGTTAATGGAAAATTTAGTGCCTCAAGCACAAGATTTGATGAGAGAAGTTCAGAAAGAGCTGGAGGAGACACTAGAATCTTTTTCTATTAAATCGATAATAGAGGCAAGAGTAAAACATACCTATAGTTTGTATAGAAAACTTGTTAAATACGAAATGGACGAACATAAAATTCATGACATTGTAGCCCTCCGAGTCTTGGTAGATACTATCCCCGACTGTTATCAAGTTCTTGGATTAGTACATATGCTTTGGAAACCTCTACCAAAGCGAATACAGGACTGGATAGCTATGCCAAAGCCAAATGGTTACAAGTCACTACACACAACCGTTCTGACACCTAAAGGAGTAGCCGAAATCCAAATACGAACCCACGAAATGAATGCCGAAGCAGAGCTTGGTATTGCCTCACACCTTATTTTCAAAGAGCAAAAGGTAGGGGCAGGACTATCGCGCAAACAACAACTCGTTTGGCTAACCCAACTTAAAGAGCTTTCTGCTATGGCACAAACCCCAGGGGATATCGCTGAGCTCAAACTTGATTTCTTTCATCACCAAATATTTGTTTTCACACCAGATGGTGATGTAATCGATTTGCCTGAAAACGCTAGCCCGATAGACTTTGCTTATGCAATTCATTCTGATGTGGGAGATAAAATCAGCTCTATCAAAATCAACAAAAAAATGGCCAGTATTGATACAGTACTCAAAAACGGCGATATTGTAGAAGTCATAACTAATAAAAACGCCCACCCAAGTAGTAAGTGGCTAGAGCACGCTAAGACTAGTTTTGCTAAGAGAAAAATACGAGCTTACATCGAAGAACACGGTGGGCTAATGGAACAATTTAAAGAGAAAAATTCTTAATGTTGTAGAGATCGTCTACTACCTCTTCGGTTTCTTTGGCTTCTTGTTTATCTTGATCGTCGAGCATTGCCACCTCTTCTTTTTGTTCTTCCGCCAGCTGGCGGACAGGCTCCCCTTCCTTACTTGCTACCATGGCCTTGAATGAGTCGTCACTGCTTCTTGTCGCCTCTGCCTTACCAAGCACATCCACTATTACACCCAAATCTTCATCTGAGAAATAATCTATTGTGATCTTGCCTCCAACTTCACTCTTTTGGATATGTACTCGAGTACCAAGTCGCTCTCCCAAATGTTTTTCTATCTCCATCAACTCGGGTGTTGGCAAAAGCTCTTTCTTACGAGATTTTTCTACGGCGATTCGTCGCGCAATACGCTCTGCTTCACGGACGGAAATTTTGCGATACATTATTTCTTTAAAAAGTGTCATCTGTTCCTCTGGTCTTGTAGCTAGCATGAGAAGTGGTCTGGTATGACCTTCAGTTATTTTGCCGGCTGAAACTGCATCTAGAAATTCTTGTGGCATCGCCAATATTCTCAAACAGTTCGAAACATATTCTCGACTTTTACCGACTTTTTGTCCGATTTGAGTGTGAGTGAGTTTAAATTCTTCTACGAGGCGAGCAAAGCTTCGAGCGCGCTCAACAGCATTCAAATCTTCGCGTTGGACATTTTCTATCAGTGCCAGCTCAAGCTTCATCATTGGATCGTCCCCAACGCGAATGATGACTGGGACTGTAGGGATACCTGCGATCTTGGCCGCGCGCAATCGTCGCTCACCAGCTATGAGTTCGTACTCAGTAACAAGTCCCCCATCATGAGTTTCTTTTTCAACACGAGAGACGGGTAGTGGCTGAAGCACACCATATTGGCGGATTGATTCAG
>JBBUBB010000007.1:0-3931 GCA_038058445.1 Patescibacteria group bacterium | reverse complement strand
CCTGACCTTTACTTTGCAAAAGTACTGCTCTACCAGCTGAGCTAAGGGCCCGTATTTTTTTGTACGCTTAATTCTAATACAAAAAGAGCATTTTGCAAGCAGGCCTATTCTAAAATAAAAAAAGCCGCAAAAATGCGACTTCTAAATCAGATTAACGAAGCTACGCTAGCAAAACTACCAAAGAGATTTTGAAAATCAAATATTTCTGCTTTAATGAAAGCTTCCTCAGAGAAATAAATTTCATCACACATTGTAGAGCCGAGCCATTCAATTCGGATAAAATATCCTTTCTCTTTTAAAGCGGTGCTGTCTTTCTGGTTTAATGTTGCACCAATCAAGTGATATCCATTCAAGCCTTTTTCTTTGGTATCCTCGATCTCAACAAAGAGAAGTTCAGAATTATATGTGCCATCTAGTATCTTAGAATGCTTACATTTATTTCTTGTGATGTTGTTTATAGAAAGTAAGAATTCCATGTCTTCTTTCTGCATAACCTTTTCTCCTCTCTTTATTGCGTCATCTTCTTGCCATTGCATGAAACAGAAATTTTTTGTAGTGAGCATTGTTTTAGCCTTTTCTAAGTCTTGTGTCATAAAAAGTAATTTTGCATACATTACTATAAGACGAAGTCAATGTAAATAGTCTCTATTCTGCTACAATATTAGTATGGAAAAAGATTTTGCAGATAAAGTAAGGGGTGTAGTTAGAAAGATCCCGAAAGGCAAGACGATGACTTATGCCATGGTGGCAAAGCTGGCAGGTTCAAAAGGGGCAGCTAGGGCAGTAGGGTCTATTATGGCGGGGAATTACGACCCAAAGATTCCATGCCACAGGGTGATCAGAAGTGATGGCAAACTCGGAGAGTACAACCGTGGTGGTACGAAAGCCAAGAGAGCACTACTTATCAAAGAAGGAGCGATTAGAGCTTAAGCAAGGACTGTCCTTGCTTAATTATATGTAGGGTATAATGGTGGTATGGAACCATCACAAAAATTAACACCCAAGTTTTTCTTTTTAACACTAGGAGTAGTTGTTTCTCTTGTCGCGTCAGCCTCAGCTTTTTTAAGTTTACTTTTTGCAACTCTCGATCATGTATTTCCAGATGTTTTAACTGCTAGTTACCAGTACGGCTATGTATCTTATAGCTACGACCAAATGCGTTCTGCTATCGCTCTCTTGATAATTATCTTCCCAGTATTTTTAGTACTATCTTACTTTTGGAATAAAGCAATAAAAAAGAACGGTTTGAGTCACTGGGATGAAGTGCTTAAACGTTGGGCACTGTATCTGATTATTTTCTTAGCTAGTGTAATGGTGATAGTAGACTTGGTAACACTTGTTCGATATTTTGTTTCAGGAGAGATCACTGTACGTTTCATACTGAAGGTACTAGCCGTCTTGGTTACTGCAAAGATCGTTGGGATTAATTATTTGTCAGACTTGGGAGTGAAGATTCCACTAATGTCAAAAAGCAAAAATGTTTTTTTAACCACGATTGCTTCGATTTTAGTTATCTTCACCGTAGTTTACGGATTTATGGTTATGGGTGGACCGGGATCACAGAGAGACTTACGTTTAGACCAACGCCGTGTAGAGGATCTGCAGTCTATTCAATGGCAAGTAATTAGTTTCTGGCAACAAAAAGAAAAACTCCCGGCATCTCTGGATGAATTTAAGAATCCTATCTCGGGCTTTATGGTTCCACAAGACCCAGAATTTGAGAAGGGGAATGCCTATGAATATAAAAAAGTTTCTGAGAAAAGCTTTGAACTCTGTGCCGCTTTCACTCTCCATATACCAAAAGGTTGGGTAGACTACAGCAAAGGTGGCTATGGCGGTGGGGGGATCATGCCAGCTCGTGATATTGCAGTGTCCTCTATGCCTTACCCAGGAGGTGTGAATGATTCCTGGGACCACCAAGCGGGCCGTACATGCTTTGAGCGGACAATTGATCCTGAGCTCTACCCGCCGTATCCAAAACCAGCTAAGTAAATAGGGGATTTATAGCCCATTGACAGAATAGATTATTCGTGCTATCCTGTATCTGAAAACAACAAGTAATTAACGCAAAAAATTTTTGCCATGCTACGAAGATTCGGCTAGCTAATAGCCAAAAAAAATAAATTGAAGATAAAAGTAACTTCAACCGGTAGGACCGGCTTCCCCCATTTTCAAATGGGGGTTCGTTTTTTTTGTGCTAAAATGAGCTTCTATATGACTCCCTCAGAGGACGCGAAAAATTACGACCACAAGGCTATTGAGCAAAAATGGCAGAAAGAGTGGGAGAAAAAAGGTCTTTATAAAGTCAAAGATAAAGTCAAAGAAAAAGAAAATTTTTTTGAACTGGTTGAATTCACTTATCCATCAGGTAATCTCCATGTAGGTCACTGGTATGCCTTTGCTGTCTCTGATATTTATGCTCGGTACAAGCGCATGCAGGGCTTCAATGTTTTGTTCCCGATGGGCTTCGACGCCTTCGGGTTACCAGCAGAGAACGCTGCTATAAACCTTGGCAAAGATCCAAAGGTTTGGACATTCGAACAGATGGATAAAATGCGTGTTCAACTACGCTCTATGGGCGCGATGTTTGATTGGGATCGAGAAATAGTTTCTTGTGACCCGTCATACTACAAATGGACGCAATGGATGTTCAATCAATTTCTCAAAAATGATTTGGTTTATCGTGCTAGCACCAAAGTAAACTGGTGTCCTAAAGACCAAACAATTCTGGCCAATGAACAAGTAATAGATGGCAAGTGTGACCGCTGTGGTACTGAAGTCGTTCAGCGTGATCAAGAACAATGGATGCTTCGTATTACCAAATATGCAGACAGACTTATCGATGACCTCGAACCCCTAGCTTGGCCTCATGCTATCAAAGAAGCACAAAAGAATTGGATAGGCCGAAGCGAAGGTGCGGAAATTGATTTTCCAATTGTTGGGCAACCAGAGCATCCAATAAAAGTTTTTACTACAAGACCCGATACTATTTTTGGGGCCACATTTATTGCTGTCTCGGCTGGGTTAGCAAAAGAATGGATAAATATTGGCTGGCCTGCAGCAGAAGACATAAAGAGCTATATTGAGAAAACCCTAAAAGAACAAAGTGGTGTTAGAGATTTTAAAGAAAAAGAAAAAACAGGTATCTATGCCGGCTTTACTGCTACAAACCCTGCTACTAAAGAACAAATACCTGTTTGGATTACAAACTATGTATTAAATGATATTGGTACTGGGGCTATTATGGCTGTACCCGCTGACGATGAACGAGACTTTGATTTTGCTAAGAAGTTTTATTTACCAATAAAAAATGTTGTTAGACCGACTGACTTGCCTGCAATGGCTGGGGCTAGAACTAAAGACTTTTACGATAAATTTATTTCCGGAGAGGCTTCTTACGAAGGTTACGGGTTATTAATTAATTCAGATCAGTTTAATGATTTAACTTCAGAGGATGCCAAAGAAAAGATTACAGAATTTGTTGGAGGGAAGATGGTTAAGACTTACCGTTTACGAGATTGGGGTATTTCAAGACAGAGATATTGGGGGACGCCGATTCCAATAGTTTACGATCCTGAAGGTAAGGCGCATGCTGTGCCAGATGAGCATTTGCCATGGCTTTTACCAACTGATGTAGATCACACACCAGACGGTACAGCACCACTTGCTCGAAGTAAGGAGCTTTTTGCTCGCACTGAAAAAATATTTGGTAAAGGTTGGAAGCCGGAAGTAGAAACGATGGATACATTTGTAGACTCGTCTTGGTATTTTTATCGTTATTTAGATAACAAAAATAAAAAGGTATTTGCTGATCCTAAAAAAATCGCTTCATGGATGCCTATTGGTTTGTACATGGGTGGAGCTGAACATACAACCATGCACCTTTTGTATTCACGATTTTGGGTTAAGGCTCTTTATGACTTAGGTTTAG
>JBBUBB010000006.1:0-4628 GCA_038058445.1 Patescibacteria group bacterium | reverse complement strand
CTCGACCGGGTCTTGCATTTTATCACCGAACACTATAAGATAGCTGAACCACATAAGCGCTCCCCTAAGGGGCTCGCCATCGTCATCGAAAGAGACAAAAGTGCGCCCAAAGTATAATAAAGCTATGAAAACCAACAAATCATACACAAAACGGCTTAAAATCACCAAAACTGGGAAAATCCTGGCGCGAAAACCCGGCTTTAACCACTACAATGCCAAGCAGACTCGAACTAGCCAGCTTCAAGGACGAAAGCCAGTAGCTTTCACTATGAATGCCAAACAAATTTCCCAGTTTATCCCTCACAGTAAAGCTAATTAGTATAAATATATGACACGAGTAAAAGGCGGACAAAATAAACTAAAACGCAGAAAAAATACCCTCTCAATGACTAAGGGTTATCGTTTTGGTCGCTCAACAAAAACAGCACAGGCTATAGAAGCTATTGCCCATGCTGGTTCATACGCTTTCGCTCATCGCCGAGACAAGAAAACTGACAAGCGCGCGCTCTGGCAAGTACGCATCAATGCTGCTGTTCGCCCACTCGGACTTTCATACTCAAAATTCATCGACAAGATGAAAAAAGCTAATGTCGAGATTGATCGCAAAATCCTCTCGGACATCGCTGCCTCAAAACCCGAGACCTTCAAGAAAATTTTTGATAAAGTAAATTCATAAATAAAAAATCCCTCTCCGCCAGCTGGCTGAGAGGGATTTTTATTTTAGATTGTGTAACATATGAGTAACCTTAATTCCTTCGGTTTTTACGAAACCTAAAGACTCATATAAAGATGCAGCGATTGGATTATGCGTTGAAAGCCTGAGAGTTGTAAATGTTTTCTTGGCCTCATCAATAATAAGTTTCATCAAAGACTTAGAAAGACCTTGTCCGCGATACTTTCTAAGGACATATACGTGCCGTACTCTGCCTATAGAACCATCATTATCTTCTACATATGGATCTATGTTTAAACCCCCAATAACGATACACTCTTTGTTAATAAAAAATCCCCAGAACTTCTCTCCTGTTTTTGAAAACTTATTTTTACCTTCCTTCCAGTCATTAATAGTTCTTCTTATAAAAGTATCTCCATCAAGTAAGGCTTCTTCGTTTAACGGTTCAAGTGAATCAATGTTCTCATCACTAATTTCAATTATTTTATAATCGATCATGGTTTACTTAGTTAAAATCTCTGCTCCTTTTTCGGTGATAAGAACAGTGTGTTCAAAATGGGCGGAGCGGGAGTTGTCGGCGGTTTTGAGGGTGTAGCCATCACGCATAGTCACGACTTCTTCGCTTCCACGAGTAATCATCGGTTCAATGGCAATGACCATTCCAGGGACGAGTTTTGCCCCCTTTCCTGGACGGCCATAGTTAGGCACATACGGATCTTCGTGAATTTCTCGCCCTACGCCATGACCTGAGAGCACACGGACAATACCAAGCTTGTAGGGCTTTATGAAGCTCTCTATAGCGTGCCCGATGTCCCCCACAGTGGCGCCTGGCACGATAGCTTCTATACCTTTATAGAGAGCTTGCTCTGTCACTGCTATAAGCTCTTTATCTTTGGGTGTGGTGATGCCCCCAACTGGCACAGTAATAGCGTGATCGAGTATTACTCCCTCATAATTTAGCCCCAAATCAAGAGCAATAATATCTCCTTCTTTCAAAACTTTTTTGCCAGGGACACCGTGCACCACTTCGGCATTTACTGAAGTGATGAGTGAGGCTGGATATGGGTAGTCCTGTCCGTGTGGTTGGTAGCCTAAAAATGCAGGCTTGTGTCCAGCTTTAATTATCAAATCATGCGCGTAATCATTTAGCTCACCAGTTGTTATTCCTGGCGCTACTTTTTTAGCAACCTTACGCAAAATATCCGCGATGACTTTACCGCCTTTTCGCAATCTCTTTATTTCACTTTCAGTTTTTATTATAATACTCATATGTTCTTTCTTCTTAAGCGAGCACAAGACATTATAGCTTTTTGTGTGTTGTGAGCGCGACTGGCGCGAACATCAGGCTATTTTTCACCAGAAAAATGCCGACAGAAAAAGTTATAATGTCTTGTGCGAATGTCATCATTCTAGTCCTAACTCATGACAAATATCATTGTGCACACATTCTATTGTTTGTTCCCCAGCAATACTATGGAAGGTAACTCTGTCTGATTGTTTTAATAATTCTATGGCTGGCACAACACTGGTGTGGAACCATTGTATTCTCCCCCAAATATCAGTCTCATTATCATCAGCTCGTCCACGACCCTTTAGTCTGTCATAACTCCATTCATCACTAACCACAATATCAATAACATGTGGGTACCAATCAAAAAACTCGAATACCGAGCATAGTTCCGGGACTTCCTCTGCTACTCGAGGCGTTCCATCAATAAAGACATGCTGATCGCCATTATAGCCTTCAATTATTGAATGGCTCCAAGCATGTACACCTAAAAATGATGGTGGTAGTTTCCCCGCCTCAATCATTTCACGAGTCTTTTTACCTGTATAAGTTGGCCCTTTTATTAATTCTCGAAAAACATTTCCGGTTTCAAGGTCAAAAATCTTAGCATTCTTGTTGAGCGAAATAATTTTGTCTTTGAGAAGCTTAACCTGAGTTCCTTTACCAGAGCCTGACTGTCCTATAAAAATATAGACTCCCTTATTCATGTTGCTTATTATACCCCACGTCGCTCTAACGAGCTATGCGGGGCAAGTCACTATTCTTGAAGAGAGATTTGAGCGTCTACTTTACGAATAAGATCGATGACTACAGAGACAACGATGAGGAGCGAAGTACCACCAATAGCAAAGGCGGTGATACCAGTACCAGATCTAACAACGAGCGGGAGGACGGCAACTAATCCAAGGAAGACTGATCCAACAAGTGTAATACGAGTGACAATGGTAGCTAAATAATTCATTGTGGCTTCTCCAGGGCGGATACCAGGGATGAAGGCGCCATTTTTCTGTAAGTTTTCTGAGATTTGTTTTGGGTCAAAAGTAACGGCAGTATAAAAATATGTGAAGAAAACAACCAATAGAAAATAAACTACAGAATAGAGCCAGGTATTTTGTAGGAACCATTGTAGGCCTTGAGATACGGCTTGAAGAATATTATGCGAAGAATTAGCAAATACCCCAGAGAGAAACTGCGGGAAAAGAAGTAGAGAAGAAGCAAAAATAATCGGCATGACACCAGCTTGGGCGAGTCGTAGTGGTAAATATGTAGTATTACCTGCCATTTGTCTGATACCTCGGACTGCGCGCGCGTAGGTCACGGGAACTGGTCGTTCAGCTTCATAAATATAGACCACGCCAGCAATAACCAAAACTGCTATAGCAATGTAAAGAATAGTTACTGGGAGCTGGGCAACAGTAAAGGTGAAGAAAAACTGAGCAATTTTGCTTGGCATAACAGAGATAATACCGGCCATAATTATGAGAGAGGTACCATTGCCAATTCCAAATTCATTGATAAGTTCACCAATCCAAAGAAGGAGCATGCTACCACCAACTATAATAATGACATTGATGGTAAGGGCGTTCAGAGAAAGCGCATCGATTGCTCCTTGAGATTGAAGATATTTTATAAAACTAAAAGCTTGAAGCGCAGCCAGTGGGACAGTTAAGAGTCGGACATACTGATTAAACTTTTTTCTCCCAGCTTCACCGCTCTCTTGCATGAGCTCTTTGACTCTTGGCACCATCATAGAAAGTAGCTGCATTATGATAGAGGCGGTAATGTATGGGCCTATACCAAGCATCACAATTGAGAAGTTTGAGAGGCCACCACCAGAGAGAGCATTAAAAACACCGAAGAATTGGTTGTTGGCAAGAGTTTGACTGATCTTAAGCGCATCTACTCCAGGAACAGGAATAGCCGCTAGAAGACGAAAAATAAATAGAGCAAAAACAACAAACAAGACTCTGTTGCGCAATGACTTATCAGTTATGAGTGTTTTTAATTTTGAAAATAATGAATTCATTTTTTTGGCTAGCCGTTTACTTTGCCACCCACTTTCTCAATTTTGGCTTTAGCAGAAGCTGAAAGCTCACAATCGAAAATTTCGAGCCTCTTGGTAAGTGTACCAGTCGCTAAAATTTTAACATGTGGTAGTACACCGTTATTGCGAGTGATAAGTCCTTTGGTTAGAAGTGCTGTAGGAGTTACTGCTTCACCTGCGGCGAATTTCTTTTCAAGAAGGTCGAGGTTCACTACAGCTGGGCGAATACCGAAAGCTTTGTTCATGTTCTTGCCTCGTCCACGAAGCTTTGGGTACTTCTTAATTATGTCACGGATGTGAGGACGAATCTTGTGCCCAGCACGAGCTTTCTGCCCCTTAGTCCCACGGCCAGAAGTTTTACCTCGAGTACCACCACGACCTACGAGTTTTGCTTTTTTATTTTTTGTTGTTCGTTTAAGTGTATTAAGCATGATGGTATTTTATTTTACTTCTGGAGCCACTTCAGCTATAAGCTCTGGGGCAACTTCAATCTTTGGAGTGTTAAAAGAGTGTTTCTTTGAAATCTTTGCGAGCGCTTTCATTACTGCACGAGCTGTGTTGAGTTTGTTTTTACTTCCAGAGAGAACCTTGGCTGAAACATCACGAACTCCTGCGATAACAAG
>JBBUBB010000005.1:0-3041 GCA_038058445.1 Patescibacteria group bacterium | reverse complement strand
ACAACTTGTGAACTATCTTTTATAAATGCTTGCACTACATATTCAAATGCTTCCCAACCGAGACCAACAACGAGAACAAAAAGAAGTGTGGTGACAATAATTTGGAGTCTTGATAAAGAAATAAGACTATTGAAAAATAGAGCCCCAGCCAGAAGTGCCAGGAACATACCACCTAATATATGCATAGGAATATCGAACCACCGCATTGCACTATACCAATAAAGAAAATGGGCTATAGCATTTATAAACCAAATAAAAAGCACAAAAGTGCAGGCATATATAAGGAGCTTTTTATTCATATGTTGATTATCTCACACCTCCCTGAAAATAGAAAAAACCACATTTTATGTGGTTTTTTCTTACGGCTATTTGAAAACTAGTACCATAGCATAAAGCTAAGTGGGATGTCTGGACACTAGAGACGCCAAAAAATGATTAAAGATTCTGACGGCTCATAATGTCACGCGACTTCCCCAAGATATATTGTTCTAGGTACTAATTTTAAATAGCCGTACTTTCATTATGCTCTTTCTGTTTTCAAAAACAATATAGACAGAGACAAAAAGTACTGTCGAACGGACTAGTGATAACTACATCAGATACTCAGCGAAAATATACTCAAGCCCCAGCTTGTCGTAATCGAGGATTTCTTCTTTGTTAAAAAACCTATCAATCTCTAGCGCTGCATTTTCTAAAGAGTCAGACGCATGAACAACATTTGACTGAGTACTCATTGAATAATCTCCTCTTATGCTTCCAGCATCAGCTTCATAACCTTTTGTTGGCCCTACAATAAGACGAATAGCGTTGATTGCGCCAATTCCAGCAATAGCCATCACAATGACTGGGGCCGATTTCATGAACTTCCTTGTTCCTGGAAAAAAGGGCTTGTCTTTGATGTGTGCATAGTGCTCATCAATAAGCGCATCACCTAAATGCATCATTTTCATACCGATAATTTTGAGTCCCTTACGCTCAAACCTAGTGGTTATCTCCCCCACAATGGACCGCTGTATGGCGTCAGGCTTTATAATAATGAGTGATCGTTCTTCTTTTTCGTGTGTCATAGACACCTATCTTACTACATCTTCTTTGGAACTTCTATACCAAGCACCCAAAGGCCGTTTATGAGGGTCTGGCGGGTGGCAGAGACCACGGAGAGGCGGTAGGCGGTGGCAGAGGTGTCTTCGTCGAGTATTTTGCCCTGGCCGTACCAAGAGTTGAAAGCTTGGGCCAATTCGAGTAGATATGAGACTACATAGTGCGGCGCCCATTCTTCTTGTGCGCGTGAGCAAACTTCAAAGAATCTTGCCACTAGTCTTTCAAGTGTTTCTGTCCCAACTACTGGATTTTTGATATCTGGTTTTAAACCTAACCCTTCTCCTTTTTGTAAAAGTGATCCAGCTCGCACGGCGGTGTATTGTAAATATGGACCACTATCTCCTTCAAAAGAAAGCGACGTTTCTGGATCAAAGTTAATATCTTTACCAGCCATTGTTCGAAGCACTGCAAACTTAATGGAAGCTATAGCTATCATCTGTGCTGACTCATCAGTTACATCAGAATTTTTTTCTTTGACTTCCTCGACTACTGCACCGAGGACATCTTCAACTAACGGAACATTGCCGAGACGAGATGCCATTTTTTGTCCTTTGAAACTCATACGCCCATGGCTTCGGTGAACACTATTTTTTTGCCACTCTGGTTTTATTTTACCTGCCGCATCTACTACTACTTGGAAGTGCGAAGTTTGTTGATTGTCTGTGATAATAATAGAAATATCTGGGTCATAGCGCTTGAATTTCAAATCTAGAAGACCAATATCTTTGGCTTCGTATGTCGGATGACCATCACTATTTATAAATACTGCCGTGTGAAGCTTTTTCTCTTCTTCAGGTATATAAACGACAGCTCCTTCGCTCTCAGTAAATACTTTAGGAGTATTCTCGAGTACAATTTTCTTACCGTCTACTCCCGCGTCGCTCTCATATATGTATGAATCAAAATTTGACCCAAGCTTGGCCACAACATCTTCAAAATATTTTATATTGAACTTTTTACACTTTTGAAATATTTCCAATTCAGGAGATTTTCTTTCAGCATACAGGTTGTCAGCAATTTCTTTAACTCGTGACTGAATGGTTTCGTCTTCTTCGAATCTTTTTGTCCCTTCAACATAGGCATCACCTAGCGCTGTGATATCACTTGGATCAAAGTCTTCTCCATATTTTTCAAGTAGTACAAAAACTGCCTTGGCTACACCGAGGGAAATATCTGACGGAAAAGAAATTGGTATAGCTTTTGCACCAGAAGATTTTGCTAACCGATACAATGCTTCTCCTATTGTATTGTTCATCAGGTGCCCAATATGAAAAGGCTTGAACAAATTTGGACTGGAATGTTCGACTAAAATCTTTTTGCCTTTATATACTTCCGTGTTTCCCCATTCTTTATCTTGCGCAGCAACAAGGCCTCTAACAAAAATATTACGATTAAGTGTGAAATTGATAAATCCTGGCCCAGCAACTTCAATCTTTTCTACTCCCTTAATTTTTTGATTTTCTAATTCTTTGACAATGTCCTTAGCAAGTTCTATAGGGTTCTTCCCTTCTTGTTTCCCAACAATAAGAGCCACATTGCTCATATAGTCCCCATGAGAGAGCTCTTTGGGATGTTCTAGAGAAAAAGCGATCTCGGGCATACCTAACTCACTGAGTGCTTTTTTAATCCCCTTCTCTAGTCCTTTATACATAAGCTGATTTTACCACTCAAAGCCAAAGTTGCACATTTTGACATTATGGAGAGACTTCGGTAAGCTTGGTATGAATCAAAAATTTAAAAATTGAAACAGTACAAAGACTTCTTACGGCACATTTTAGATAACGGCATAATAAAGGGAGATAGAACTGGGACAGGGACGATAAGTTGCTTCGGATATCAAAATCGCTACGACCTGGCACAAGGATTTCCACTAGTAACCACTAAGAAGCTACATTTGAAAAGCATCATTCACGAACTGCTTTGGTTCCTCAGAGGAGAAA
>JBBUBB010000004.1:0-8411 GCA_038058445.1 Patescibacteria group bacterium | reverse complement strand
GGGCAGTTGTTGCTGGTTTATTTCAAAATTACGGGAGAAAAGGATGGGATTTTCTGGATGTTGGCTGTGGCACATGTGAAGGAGCCAGTATTGTTTCAAATATGGGAGGTATAACTGGTATAGACATGAGCGATGAAGCGCTCTCAATAGCAAAAAATAAAGGATACGTATCTTTGTGTAAGGGGTCAGGGGAGAGGCTACCATTTGCTGAGAAAATTTTTGACTCTTTGATTATGCTCGATGTGTTAGAGCATATTGATGACGACCGTGCCACGCTTAATGAATGTTTTCGTGTGCTGAAGCCCTCCGGCACGATTTTTATAACAGTTCCTGCGCATCAATGGCTTTGGAGTGGGCACGACGAAGTCTTAGGGCATAAGCGTAGGTATCAAAAAAGTAAACTATTAGAAAAAACCAAACAAGCTGGTTTCGAAATTATTTTTTGCAGTTATTATTTCAGCTTCACATTTCCTGCGGTTATCCTTTTTCGTTTAATTGAGAAACTTGTTCGTAATAAAAAAAGTTCTCACTTTTTTCATATTCCACGATGGTTCAATATAACCCTTTTATTTTTTATGCGTTGTGAGGGGCATTTATTAAAACTTGGATTACCAACGCCATTTGGTTCATCATTAATCTTAGTTGCGAGACGACATACTGACTAAGAAGGGACTCACCTTACTTTACTGACATAGCTGTATATCATTTTTGAAATAGTCTTCATGTATAGTTTGGCATTTATCTCATCAGTTTTTGTCATTATACAAAGAAGGTAAGATCTATCTGGAACATATACGATACCACAGTCGTTATAAATGACACCTTTTCCATTTACTGAATCAATATCCCAGATCCCAATTTTGTGGGCAACTTTTATACTACTTGGTACTCCTGCGACTATTTTGTCGTCGTATAAAGTTTTGGTAAGAATATCTAAAATCTCATTTGAGTGTTCACGCTCTAGATAAGAGGAAAGATAAAGGCTACGCAAAATTGAAGAGTAACTTTTTGGCGAAACAGTAATAGTTTTGTCATTTTCTTGTGTGTTCATTGGAATATCAAGGCTGTCAAATACTTTTCTGATTTCCTCTTTAGGTATAAGTGAACCGAGCATTTTTGAGGCAGTATTGTCTGATTCCTCAAGGGTGATTTTGGTTAACTCTGAAACCGTAAGCTCTGTGCCTACACCTCTTTGCCATAGGTTACCAAAGCCTTTGTCTATGTACTCTTCTTGCATAGTCACCACGTCATCTTTTTTGATAACACCTTTTTCTATCTGTCGGTATATTGCCATAACGAGCGGTGTCTTAATAAGACTAGCAATAGCCAGTTCTTGGCGGTCGTTTACTCCAATTGACACACCAGAGGGTAGGTATTCGAAATAAACCCCAACAGTATCTGGGAGTTTGTCGACATAATCTCGTAGCGCATTTCTAAGAGGAATGAAATTAATCAAGATCTCATTTTGCCCTTGGGCGAATATCCTTTTTGAAAGGTAGGGGTATTTACTAGGGTCGTTTTTGTCAAAAGTCCCCGGAGTTAGAATAATTAGTACAATATTGAGTAAGAGGCTTGCACTAAGCGCTCCCCATAAAATCCATTTCATGCGTATAGTATATAGTACGAATGCAGAAAAAAGAAAAAGGGCTCCAAATATTGTATTTGAAACCCTATAATTTTAATGTTTTCCAGATTTTCGCCTTCCCACGACCTTTTTTTGAAACCATTTCGTCAGCCCCAAAAAGTGGATAACAGGAAATGCAAAATTTAGAATGAAGTCAGTGATCGCTTCTTTTGTCCGTTTTTTGCCTTCATGGATGGTTTTGTGATTTGCTTTTAACCCAAATTTTTTACAGATGTAGCGGACTCTTGGTGCGTGAATCCTGACCGATAAAAGCCAAATGTCGGACTCGTCATAATTTTGTTTCAGCCACTCGATCTGACCAACTGTCTCCTGCCCCTCTTTTACAACTTCGATGTCTTTTTCTTCTACACCGATTTCGCGGAGGGCATCATGATAGGTATCCGCTTCGTGTGGGTACCCATCGACCATTACATCGCTTAATACCAATATAAAAGCAGACTTATCTTCGTTGTGGAACCAGTTAAGCAGTGTTTTCGCATGCTTAACGGCTTCATACCAGTCCTGTTCATACGCTGGTCCTTTGCGATCACCAGGGAACTTGGTGATTGGGACGATAACTATCCCATGTCTCTTTTCCAAAGTACATACGTTTTAAGGTGAAGAAATATTGAAATTCAAAATTATCCTACAATAAATAGTTACTTATGTCAACGAGCTACAAGCAATGTTACTTACCGCGTGAAAAGAGGCCGTATTTTAAGATGCACCAAATGGCGCGAATTCCATCCCACCAGCGGACTTTTTTACCTTGTTTTATAGAGCGACCAGTGTAGGAAATGGGTACTTCTTTGTAACGGATATTTTTGATATGAGCCATTTTCATTGTAATTTCTGGCTCAATACCAAATTTATGTTCAACAAGCGTGAGGCCCTTCAGTATATCTGAGCGAAATGCTTTGTAACAGGTCTCCATGTCAGTGATAGGGAGGGGGGTAAGTAGCCGAGTTAGAAAAGACAGAAATTTGTTTGCTAGGTAGGTATGTAAAAAGAAATGCTCTTGTTTTTTACCTATGAATCGCGAACCATAAACCACATCAACTTGGTTTGTCTCAAAAAAAGATAGCAACTCCTGATAATCATTCGGATCATATTCAATATCGGCATCTTGGAAGAGGATCACTTCCCCTGTTGCTTTCGTGATTCCTGACCTAAGAGCAGCTCCCTTGCCTTTGTTTTTGGGGTGAATTATAAGCGTCACTTCAGATATACTTTTTGCTATCTCAGAAGAACCATCACTTGAACCATCGTCAATCAGGATAATTTCTTTCTCGTGAAGAGGTAAGGCCTTCTGTACCCTCGCGACAATTTCTTTGAGAGTGTTCTTTTCATTATAGAAGGGGATGATAATTGAAACTTTCATAAGCTAACTCTCTTTAGAAATAGGGCTGAAAACAACAAATTTATAAAGTACGTAGCTTTCAATCGCGATGAGGCCTGACGTTATTATTTGTGACACAATATAGTAAATCTCAAACTTGTTTACCAGTATATGCATTAATAACGCATTGAGGCCCACGTTGAGAATCGTTACAAATAAGTATCGGGAAACTTGGCGTGAGATTGCGCCTCCTTTTTCATAATTCCTAAATGCCCACAACTTTTGAAGCAAAAAACTTACAAACGACGCAAGAGTAAATGCAATTGTGGTGGATATAATAATGCTAAAACCCAGTATTTCTTTACAGGAAATTAATACTAAAAAATGGACTACTGCTCCTGTCAGCCCAGAAACAATAAATCTATGGATACTATTAAATGTGGTGTTTAGCATTTTTTTGGGTTATTTCAGTCTAAACTAATTGTTAGTGTCATCATAACATGAAGCCAATGTGAAGATTATACAATATGCATCTTGGCGGTCTATACATATACTTGGTATGTGGTAAACTTGTCATACAAGTATATTAGCAGTCATTACAAGTACATATGATAGAAAACACAGGCCAAAATACGATATCTACAAATACGCCTAACCCTAAAAAACTAAAAAGGAGAAGGTTTTTCCGACACTATTTACCAGCATTACTAGTAGCCTTAGTCATTCTTTTGGCGCTTACTTCAGCTTATTTCTATAAGAAAAGTAAAGCTGATCCAAATGCTGCTTCACAGGCTGAAGTAAGATCTTTGATACAAAAAATAGGCCGCCTTGCCATAATACCAACTGATGAAACACCGACGGTGGCTACAGTTTCTGACCCAGAAGCTCTCAAAAATCAAGCCTTCTTCCTTGATGCCAAAAAAGGATATAAAGTATTGATTTATAGTAAAGCCAAGAAGGCCATACTTTATGATCCAGTGTCAGATAAGATTGTTAATATTGCACCTCTTAATGCTGAGTCTACTGCTCCTACAACTACTCCAACAACGCCAAAAACAGATAAAAAGAATTAGCGACCGTGGTAATATAGATACATGGTTCGTATAAAGGCTCTCGCCTTTCTCAAGAAAATATTGGGGACTGTCGTGCTTGTTAGTACGGTTTATGTACCTTTTGTATATGCTAGCGACCTAACTAGTACAAATTTTATTATTCGTGACCCACTAGTAGGGACAGGTGGGTCTTATGGGACATCAACCAATTTCCAAGCCTTTGGCTCAGGGGATATGACCAACATAGGTCGTGGTACTTCAACTAACTTTGAAGGGCGCTACGGCTTTCTTTGGTATCCATATGTAACCCAAGGAACTTTTGATGCAGTAGCCAACGGTGCCAATGCTGATCTCACCTGGACTGCTTCAACGGCTGGGCTAGGCTGGACTGTTACTGGTTATAATACTGGCATTAAACCTTCAGGGGGCTCTTATACATATACAGCTCGTGGTTTAGTAACTAGTTATACTTATGTCGGTCTCGCTCCAGGGGATTATTGTTTCAAACTACAAACTACGGATGCCCTTGGATATGTTATTGCTACTTCTGCTGAGGATTGTATTACTATAGCGCCAACGATTACTTTTTCGGTTTCTGCTAACTCCATTCAATTTGGAACGCTTTCTTCTAGTGGAGCTCGATATGCAACGACGAGCGGAGGCAGTGGTAGCAACAGTGTCGCACATACCATGGCTGCTATGAGTAATGCCCCAAGTGGATACACTATTACTTACTTTGGGCCGACTCTCACAAGTGGGGCGAGCACTATTGCACCAGCGACAATTAGTAGCGATGCAGATGGAGCACCAGGTACAGCACAGTTTGCTCTTTCACTTTCTTCCTCCGGTTCTGCGACTATTACTTCAGCTTACAATCAAGCAACACCAAACTGGAAGTTTCTGGCAAGTACCGTAGAAACTATTGCTAGCACTAGTGGCTATACTGCTTCTGAGACCTTCAGTAATCGTTATATTTCGAACATTTCTACCGTTACTCCCGCAGGTTCATACAGCACGGATATCACCTATGTAATAACAGGCAATTTCTAGAAAAACTGTGGATAACTAAGGCTTTATTGTTGATTTATAAGGCCAGTATTGGTACACTTAAAGTAAGTACTAGGTAAGTGCTTATATTATTAAACCTAAGATAAAATTTTTATTATGATAAAGAAAATTATTAGTTCAATTTCAATCGTAGCCATAATCTTCAGCTACATCGGTACTCCATTAGTAGCTACTGCTGCCCAAATGACCGGTGTTAAAGATACTCTTTCTACAGTAACTGTTAACACAACAGCTACTCATACTATTACCTCAACTCTTGTGGGGGCAAACACATTAGCAACAGGTGAAACTATCATCTATGACTTCGTAAATGCTGACTTCACTGTACTGGCTGCTGGTAGCTGGGTAGTTGCAGACTTCACTCTAAACGACGGGACAAACAGAGGTAACCCAGTAGCCGTCGGGGCAGCTCCTTCTTGTTCTGCTGGAGCAAACAATTATACTGTTACAATTGACGCGACAAACAACACATTTACTGTTACGACTTGTGCATCGTGGACAGTTTCTGGCGCAGCGCCAACCATAACTTTTGTTATTAATGGAACAACAGCTGTCGGTGCAGGAACAATTACTAATAAGGCGACTGATGTTGATTCATCAAAGCTTACAATTACTGAGACAACTGACAGTGCGTCTGCCGCAGTAGTTGCTGAAACAAACGCTACGGTTAACATCACTGCAACTGTTGACCCAACACTTACCTTCTCAAACGATGATGCAGCCATCGGATTTGGAACTCTTGGGACAGGTGCTGTTCGATATGCAAATGCTGGAGCTACTGGTTCCGGTACAAGAGTAACAGCGCATACTATGGCTATAGGTACAAACGCACCTAGTGGCTACACACTTACCTACAATGGAGCTACTCTAACCTCAGGAGCTAACACTATTCCAGGAGCAGATATCAACGCAGATGCTGATGGAACAGCTGGAACTTCTCAATTTGCTTTGGCTGGAACAGAGACAGGGGGAGGCGCGATGGATACCAACTATGACGCAGCAACCCCAAACTGGGATTTCATTCCCTCAACCGTCTCTACTATTGCTACAGCTTCAGGAGCAACTAGTTCTTCTAGTATCGCCATGGAATACCTAGCAAACATCTCTGCGTCACAAGCAGCAGGTAGTTATGCAACAAATCTAGACTACGTAGTTACCGGGAACTTCTAAAATATATAACAATAAGTTACTTTTATATGGTAAGAACACCACGATTCACGCTTACAATCTCGGCGCTAGCATTACTTCTCTTTTTTGGTGTTCCTAGCCAAGCTCTTGCACTTACCATTACCCCTATTCGTTACGAAATATCTGGTAACCCCGGGGAGACCATAACTGAGAAAATGAGGCTTGTTAATGAGACCAAGAAAAGTCAGGTCTACTATGCCTCATTTGCTAACTTTGAAGCTCAGGGAGACACTGGAAGTCCAACATTCGTTGATCCAAAAGATGATCTTGGTACATGGATTACTACAGAAGATGCTTCAATTAACTTAGCACCTGGGGCTCAAAAAGAAATTTCGTTTCAGATCAAAATTCCAAAAGATGCTGAACCCGGTGGTCACTTTGCCGCTATCTTTTGGGGGACTTCACCAGGGGGTGCGCCTGGTCAGGTTTCTATTGGTACTAAAACAGGTCTACTGATACTGCTTTCAGTTAATGGAGAAGTTAAAGAGCAAGCAGGTCTTGTAGATTTTCAGCTCCACAATAATGACCACTTTTACAAAATGCTACCTGTTGGTTTTCAGTATCGTTTCTCAAACCAAGGAGGGGACAGAGTAAAGCCAACCGGCTCAGTTGTCATCAGGAGTATATTTGGTTGGGTGGCCAAAAAAGTTAATGCCAATCCATACGATGGTAATGTCCTCCCTGGAACAACCCGTAAGTTCGAGCCACAATGGAGCAAGAGAGATTCTGTCGAAAGTAGAGACCAAGAATCCAAACAAGAAGCATATTCATTCAAAAAAGCAGTATCTGACGAATGGCACAATTTTGCTTTCGGTATTTTCCACGCCAAAGTTGTTGCTAAATTTGGCACTTCTGATCAAGTGGCCAAGAGCAAGGGAGTATTTTTTGTAGTATTCCCATGGGAACTTCTACTCATTATTATAGTTATATGTACTCCAGTTTTCTTTATTCTTCGTGCCCTACTACTTAGGTATAATAGAGAGGTTATTAGAAGAGCACAAAAACAATTTGGTGGGCAGTAAAGGGAATCATGAAAGCGCTATGCGTATTACGGTCAGACATATTTTTTCTATCATTGTTTTAGCTTTTTCCCTTTCTTCTTTTTTAATCACTAGCGCTCAATCTCTTACAGACACAGAAACAGTAAGTATCGGGGCTACTGTCGGCGGGCTTCCTATTGTTGACCCAGGTGGCGGAGGGGGGACTTATCAAAGCGGAGTTAAATTTTCAGGGTTGGCTTATCCAGGGGCCACTGTGACAGTTTTAAAAAGAGATGGAGTGACCCTCACATCTCTAGCTGATAATAGAGGCGAATTTACAATATTTGTACCAGAAAATAATTGGCAACTTTTTACTCTATATGCGACTGATACTGCTGGTCGCAGGTCTACTCTCCTAAACTTTCCAACGATTTTATACAGTGGCATTATTACTGATATTTCTGGTATTCGTTTTGCCCCAACTATCAATACAGACAAGCTTTCTGTTAAACAAGGAGACTTTATTACTATTGAAGGAGCAGCATTACCAATAACAACAGTAGAAGTAGTTTTTGATGGTGAAGACGGTAGAACATTCTCGCTTGAATCTAGTAGTTTGGGGGTGTATAGGACAACCTTGCCTCTATCTTTTCCAAAAGGAGATTATGTACTACGAGCTAAGTACTTAGGCGATAGTCGTACCAGTAAAGCTGTTAGAATAACAGTTGGGGATTCATCAATACTTCGAATTGAAGCCTCAACTAATATTCCTGGAGATTGCAATTTTGACCAGAGAGTTACCCTTGTTGACTTCTCTGTCTTGGCTTACTGGTATGGCAAAGCAAACCCACCTAAGTGCGTTGATACCAACAGAGATGGTATCATTAACCTAGTTGATTTCAGTATTTTGGCCTTTTACTGGAATGGATAATTATGAATAGACTACTAATACAAAAAAATATAGTCAAATACATACTCATAACATTATTTAGCTTTTTACTAACCACGCTACCGCTTGAGGCCTCTATTCTGTCAACAATGGCACCCAATACTGTTTCTGTCGGGGAGCGTGTATCTGTTGATATTTTAGTTGATCCACAGGGCCAAGAGATCAACTCTATCGAATCATCCATAAAGTTTGATAACTCTGTTTTCAATTT
>JBBUBB010000003.1:0-2341 GCA_038058445.1 Patescibacteria group bacterium | reverse complement strand
GGTATACTAAAAGACGCATTTAGTAAGTAGAAAGTTATAAAGTTTATAAAGTAAGTATTAAGGCAAACGCAGATATTCTTTGAGAAATGCCTTGCACAGCGCGACTGGCGCGAGCAGAGCAATCCGTCAGCAGACGGATATGTGTGCATTTTGAAAAGAGATATCAAGGAAGCCATCAGTAAAAATGACAACAATCACAACAGCACAAGTTAAAGAACTAAGGGATAAAACTAGCGTATCAGTTATGCAATGTCGCAAGGCGCTTGAAGAAGCCGAGGGAGATATGGAAAAGGCTATAATTTTGCTCAGAAAAAAAGGAAGTGAGATGGCAGAAAAAAAATCAGACCGCTTAGCCGCTGACGGCCGTATCATGATCAAAGGAGATGGTACTCGGGCTATTGTTTTGACTCTATATTGTGAGACTGACTTTGTGGCTCAAAACCAGGGCTTTGTCGATTGTGGGCAAGCAATCCTGGAAACTGTTTGGAATGATGGGCTTGAAAGGGCTGTAGAAGTCGCTCCAGGCTTGATAAGTGAGGCTGTCCTAAAAACTGGTGAGAATATCCAGCTGGGCCCAATAGAAGAACATAAAGGAGAAACTGTTGGTAGTTATGTTCACTTCACAGGTAAAAATGCTGTTGTTATAGTTCTCAAGGGTGGTAATACTGAAGTAGCTAAAGACATTGCAATGCATGTCAGCGCCATGAAGCCAACTTATATAAAGAGCGAGGATATCTCAAATACTGACACCGAGGCAGTTATAGAGGTGTTGAAAAAGGAAGTAGATGAAAGTGGTAAACCAGAAGATATTAAGGCAAAAATGATGGAAGGCAAAGTTGATGCCTACTTCAAAGAATTAACACTCCTTGATCAATCATTCTTCAAGCAACCTGAGATAACTATCGCTAAACTGCTTGAACAAAATAAAGCAGAAGTAGTTTCATTTAAACTCTATACTTTATAACTAAAATATGATTTCACTTGTTGTTTGGTTTATCGTTTCACTTCTAGTCCTATGGCTTATAGTCATGGCTCTCTTGTGGAGAAAGGAAAATCAACCACACGGAGATGTACTTACTGAAATAAAGCCACTAGTAAATAAGAGTAGGAGTGGTATTCGTCGTATGTGGTTCCTAATACTACGCACTATAAACAGAGCTCGAGCTTATATGACTATGCAGATAACTAAACTCTTTTTTATGATTTTCCCAAGCGCCAGAGCTGCCTTCGAAAAGAAAGATGTAAATACTATAGTGGAACAAGGGCCATCTTCGGATTTTCTAGTTAGTATCTCCAAAGATCTCAACACCAGACAAAGAAAAAGTAGACGAAATCACAAAAACGTGTAAAATATAGTGACCATAGAATGCCGCCTTAGCTCAGTTGGCCCCGCGCCAATCTTGAGCCGAGATATCGCCACCTTAGCTCAGTTGGTAGAGCTACACTTTTGTAAAGTGAGGGTCGTCAGTTCGAGTCTGACAGGTGGCTCAAGATTTATGCGGGGTAAATGCCGCTACACTGACGCCTGTCCAGAGGAGCACGGCGACGTGGGATAAAGTGAGGGTCCCCAGTTCGAGTCTGGGAGGCGGCTCCCATAGAACAGTTTGCGTAAAATGTTCGGGCGAACATTGCAAAACAATGTTTTAGCCTAAAAGAATTCCTAATTATTTATATGCTCAATCTTTTCTTTTATAGCTTTTTCTAAACTTTTTATCTCCTGCATATCTTCACTGAGCGTAGTACTAGCATCTTCTAAATCCTTTAACTCATCAGTAAGCTCATCAATTTTATCTTTTTTATCATGTGTTCGCCTTAGAGATGAAATGCTTAAGCGGTGATATTTTCTATTATGAATGATGATAATAGTGAGGAGCGCGGCCAAAAGAATACTACCCAATATACTTACACCGATCCAAAGAGGTTTACCAATAAAAAATACAGCTGCAAGACCTTTCTTCGCCTCTTTATCAAAAGGGAAAGTGACCCACCTATCTTTGATAATAGCTCTTTCGGAAGGAGTTATCTCCTTAAGCCCTGAATTTAAAATATCCTGTAGATCAGGCATGCTCTTAGGAACAGCAAAGGCAAGCTTGTATTCAAACCCTGTTTGGCCAGCCACAGTTACATATGAGAGCATATCACGAGAGGTGTAATAAGAAAGCGAAGCTAGGTCCATCACTGCAGCATCTACCTCACCGAGTAAGACTTTCTGCAAACCAACTTCGTCATCTGAAACCGGTTCAATTATTATTCTTGGGTAATTATTAATCACATAGTCCATAACTAAATAGCCATCAGTGATACTAATTTGCTTAGCGTTAAAATCAGCTAATGACAGATC
>JBBUBB010000002.1:0-7032 GCA_038058445.1 Patescibacteria group bacterium | reverse complement strand
AGGCTCAGAAAAATTATACTGATCCTATAGTCACTGAGGTGGTGCCAGCAACAGAGTTTTATAGGGCTGAGGAATACCATCTTGATTATTATTTTGCTCATGCCGACAACCCTTACTGTATGCTGGTTATTAGCCCTAAGCTTGAAAAATTGCAAAAGGATTTCGCTGATAAGATAAAATAGAGGTATACTTTAGTTATATGAATAAGATGCTTTTTGTGTCAGTGCTTGTCCTTTCTATTAGTTTTCAAAGTGTTTCAGCTGCTACAACTGTAAAAGAAGCTGAAACTAAAGCTGTTGCGGTAGAACCTAAAGTAGAAGTAGTAACACCGGCAAGTGGGCTTGATAAGGCAGAAACAAAACTCAGAGAAATTCTAGGCCCTATATATCAGAGTCTTGAAGTCTTCCGAAAGAAACAGGCGGAGCACTTTGTTGTTGTACGCGACAAAACAAAAATTAAGCTTGGTATTAATTTGGCTGAAGATGCCTTAGAAAGACTGAAACCATTTCTAGCTCCTCCAACTGCTCCATCTGCTGTGCCAGGTGTTGGCCCTCAAGAGGGCTTAGAAATAAAAAAACTGGACAATCCAAAGGATTACGCTGCTCTTATTGGTTCGACAGCATTGGCATCACTTTTTTCTAATGTGTGGATGTTTTATACAGGCATAGTTTTGCTTCTTTTTTTCATACTCCGTTTCATATTTAGAATGGCTGTCTAGAGAATCCTTGTGCTAGAATAGCACTATGTTACGGAGCATTGTTGCTGTTATCATCCTTCTCATCGCTACATTTTTTTTACCATTTTGGGTACAAGCAGGTTTGTATGTGTTGGCTCTTTTTTTTGTGCGTTACAAAATTTTGCTGTTACTACCAGCGATTTTTGCTGATGCTTGGTATGCCCCAACACACACACTGTCTTTCAGTAATAACAAAATATTTCTCCTCGTACTCTTTATGCTCATTATTTATTTTCTAGTTATCAGAAATACTAGGATAACTCAAAAATATGATTTGGAAAAGAAATAAAAAAGTCATTACAACTGAGCTACATCCAGATGAAATACTTCTTGATGTACACAATTTGCCGTCTTTTGATAGACAGCAATTTGAGGGACAACTGGAGCAACCAATAAGTAAAAAGCCACTAAATTTACTTTTCCTCTTTACGGCTGTAATTGCTATAGTTTTTGGGGTTAGGCTCGCTTATATTCAACTCGTAAATGGGGATTATTATGCACAAAAAAGTGAACAAAATAGTTTTGATGCTATCCCAATATTTGCTGATCGAGGAGTTATTTATGATCGATATGGCACAGAGCTTGTCTGGAACATCAGTGGTATAGAACAAAACACCACAAAACGCAGTTATACAAAGGCTCACGGGTTTGCTTCTGTGCTCGGCTATGTTTCTTACCCTGCGGTGGATGACAATGGAATTTTTTGGCAAGAGAGAACTATTGGGAAAGATGGTGTTGAGAAAGAGTTTGATACATTATTATCAGGAAAAAGCGGTAGGAAATTAGTAGAGAGTGATGTGTCTGGGGAGGTTGTCTCTGAAGGAGCAATCGAGTTTCCTGTTTCTGGTGAGAATCTAATCCTTTCTATAGACAGTCGCTTTCAGGAAGCTCTATATGGCGGGATTAGGAGTTTAGCAGGGCAATCAGGGTATGTCGGTGGCACTGGCATTATTATGGATATACATACAGGGGAGCTCTATGCTATGACCAGTTATCCAGAATATAACGGAAACATAATTTCTGAAGGGTCAGATAGTGAAATTATTAATGGTTATCTAAAAAGTTCTTCCAAACCACTATTAAATAGGGCGATCGATGGTGTCTATACCCCGGGGTCTATTGTGAAGCCATTTTTTGCATTAGCGGCATTAAACGAAAATGTTATTAGCCCAAATAAAGTTATTTACACGACCGGTAAACTTGAGATACCAAATCCATACAATCCGAAGCTTACTAGTATTTTTCGTGATAATGCAAACCATGGACCAGTAGACATGAGAGAAGCCTTAGCTGTTTCATCTAATGTATATTTCTATCAAATTGGAGGTGGGTACCAACAGCAGAAAGGTTTGGGTATTGCCAATTTGGAAAAGTATGCCAAGATGTTTGGTCTTGGGCAAAAGACAGGAGTGAATATTAGCGGTGAGCGCGAAGGGAATATCCCGAGTATAGAGTGGAAGGCGAAAAAGTTTCCCGGAGATCCTTGGAGAGTCGGAGATACTTACAATACAGCAATAGGCCAGTATGGTTTTCAGGTGACACCACTACAGATGGTACGAGCAACTGCCGCAGTAGCTTCTCGGGGGGTATTGCAAACACCAACTATCTTGAAAACAACCATTTCGCCAACAGGAACAAAAGTAGGGGTAGAAGATAACGCCTATACAGTTGTGCAGGAAGGCATGCGTAAAAGTGTACTTGAAGGGACGACGACTGCACTCCAAAATGACATTGTGCATGTTGCCGCGAAGTCAGGTACCGCTCAGATTAAAAATAATACTAGGGTGAACTCATGGGTAGAAGGTTTTTTTCCGTTTGAAAATCCTCGCTTTGCTTTTGTCGTCCTAATGGAAGACGGTCCAAAGGTTTCTTCGGGGGCAGTACATGCTTTTAAGCCTGTCATCGAACTTTTGGCATCGAGCCCAGATATTTTGACTCAAAAATAAAAAAGCGCTATAGTATCGCATTACATATGAAAGAACTAATCACAAAAGAAAACAAAGAAGCTCTCGAAAAAGAGTTGAAAGAGCTCTCAGGTCCAAAGCGCAAAGAAATCATTGCGGCTGTTGCTCATGCCAAGAGCCTTGGAGATTTATCAGAAAATGCCGAGTATCATGCCGCTCGTGAAGCTCAGGGTAAACTTGAAGATCGTATACAGCAAATAGAATACACACTTAAGTACGGTGAAGTTGTTGAACAATCAAAAGACGGATCTATTACTGTTGGTTCTATTGTTATCATTCAAAAGGTCGGCGAAACGAATACCAGAACATTCCAAATCGTTGGTTCAGAAGAAACAGACATGCTCTCAGGTAAGATTTCATACAAGAGCCCAATCGGCCAAGCGCTTCATGGCAAAAAGAAAGGTGACATTGTTAGTGTGGCAACTCCAAAAGGGGATACAGAGTACGAAATAGTTTCAGTAAATTAAAAAGTCGGCATTGAATGCCGACTTTTTCTTTTAGTCATTAACCCACCATTTCGCAACCATTTTTTTCATAATGAAATTTATCACCACGGAGATTAAACTACCCGCAGTAGCTATTTTTAAAGCTAAGACAAATTTGATTTTTTCAATAGTTAGCCCCTTTATTGGAAGATCAACTACTACAGAGTTCCAAAAAATTAATATCCCGATGCTCATGAGTAGAGCTAAGACTAAAATGGTTACAAACAGTTTTGCGTACATAACATATATATTTTGAGATTATACAAAGAATTCTTAGCGCTACTGTATCATATATTAATAATTTGTCAAGTAATCCTCTTTTTAATAAAGAGGCTTTTTTCGTTATCCACACCCCTCTGATTTGCTAATAGGGAATGAAGTGGAGTAAAATGGTATCAAGTGGTAAGAAGTGGGGCATTAAATTCCATGAGTTTTTAGGTATGTTAATCGGCGAATACAAACACACAATAGATGACAAGAATCGAATGTCTTTTCCAATCAAGTTTCGAAAGGAAATGGGCAAGAGCGTGGTGGTGACACCTGGACTCGACAAGTGTCTGTTTATATTCACCATGGCAGAGTGGTCACGCATCAGTAGTCGTTTAGCAGAGAGCTCAATGCTCTCGGCTGACAATCGAAGTTTTAATAGATATCTCTTAGGTGGAGCAACAGAAGTAAGTGTAGATCCACAAGGGCGCATCCTTATCCCAGACTTTCTCATCGACAGGGCAGGGCTGAAAGCTAAGGTCGCCGTTGTGGGTGTACACACACGAGTGGAGCTCTGGGATGAAAAGACTTGGGATATTTATAAAAAAACAGTTGAAGCCAAAGCAGATAGCTTGGCCGAAAAACTCGGTGGCGTGGGCGTACTCTAAACAATGCATACTCCTGTACTTTTACAAGAATCAATAACTGCACTCGAAGTTCACAAGGGCGACATAGTCGTTGATGGAACATTTGGCGGGGGCGGACACAGTGGAGAAATAATAAAAAAGTTTGGGGCTACTATTTCTCTTATTTGTGTCGACCTCGACGAAGACGCAGAAGCTCGTTTTGAAAAAGATTTCAAAAGTACCGAGGCTGTGTTTGTTCACGACAATTATAAGAATGCCGCGGCCATCTTAGAGAAGGCCAAGCAATCAAAGGTAAACAAGGTACTTCTCGATATTGGGATGAGCTCATTTCAGTTAGACACTGACACTAGAGGATTTTCATTCAATAGCGATGCGCCACTTGCCATGACTCTCTCAAAGGAAGGTTCTCATACAGGCTTCAATGCTTACGATATCGTGAACACTTGGGCCGAAGCTTCGATCGCTGACATTATCTTTTATTATGGTGAGGAACCATTTGCTAGGAAGATTGCCAAAGCGATTGTAAAGGCTAGAGAAGTTAAGCCGATCAAGACTTCGAAGGAGCTCGGTGAGTTAATTGCCCTGACAATAAAACGAAAGGGGAGACTCCATCCAGCGACCAAAACTTTCCAAGCTTTGAGAATTGCAGTTAATGATGAACTCTCGGTTCTAAAGGAAGCTCTTGGCGCTTGGTGGGAACACCTTGCACCCAAGGGTCGGATTGCAGTTATTTCCTTCCACAGCTTAGAAGATCGAATTGTGAAGCAGTGGATGAACTCTTTAACAGATGACAAACGCGTTATCACCAAGAAACCTATTACTCCCTCTCTTGAGGAACAAACTAGTAACCCTCGTTCTCGGAGTGCCAAATTAAGAATTATAGAAAAAACATGATATACAGGATGAAAAACAAAATAAGTACATTTAACGAATACGGTCTTTTACTACGCCGGACAACAAAGTATTGTTTTATCGTTTCAGGGGCATTATTTATTTGTTACCTTTATGTTGTCGGGGCTATCACTTTTTCTGTAATAGAACGCAAAGGACTTGAAGAATCTACCAAGGTTTTGGCATCAGACATTAGTATGCAAGAGTTAGAATATATCAAGGCAGAAAAGACCTTGACCAAGGAGACGGCCTACCTGAGTGGCTTTATTGAGCCTGCGTCGATTACCTTCACAGCACAAAAGCGTGCATTTGCTTGGAATGCAGGACGCTAGGATACAGAGAAGAAGAGTTAGAATTTTAATAGGCATTGTTATTTTTTTTAGCCTATGTGTTGTGGCTAGACTTTTTTTCTTACAGGTAGTAAACCAGAAGGACTACAAGGAACGTGCCCAAAGACAGTACCTAACTCCTGTTAGTGAAAGCTTTGACCGTGGGGCTATATACTTCACCAAAAAAGATGGAGGTACGATGGCTGCAGCAACCATAGCTAGTGGTTTTAAACTTGCAATTGATCCAAGCAAAATAGGAAACACTGAAAAGAGTTATGAGCTAATCAATGCAATAGTTCCCATTGAGAAAGAAATATTTTTTAATAAGGCAAGTAAAAAAAGGGACCCTTATGAAGAGGTGGCCTTACGTTTAACAGAGGAGCAAGCTGAAGCAGTCACAAATGCTAAAATTACAGGGGTTAGTATTTATAGACAAAAATGGCGCTTTTATCCAGGTGGATCTCTAGCCGCCAAAGCAATTGGTTTCGTTTCTTTTAAAGAAGATGAGCTTCTAGGTAGGTATGGGCTTGAGAGGTATTACAACGATGTACTCTCTCGAGGGGAAAACAATTTTTATGTGAACTTTTTTGCCGAAATTTTTACCAACATACAGTCCACTCTTTTTAAAAATAAAACAACAACAGGGGATGTCGTGACAACTATTGAGCCGACAGTTCAGTCTCAGTTGGAAACTTTAATTGCAAAAGTTGATCAAAAGTGGGGGAGTGACGCCGTTGGGGGGCTTATCATGAACCCATTTACTGGAGAGATTATCGCTATGGCTCATGTGCCAACCTTTGATCTTAATGAATATGGTAAGGAAAAAGATGTGTCTATTTATGGCAATCCATTTTCTCAAGATGTTTATGAAATGGGATCTATTGTTAAGCCTCTTGTTATGGCTGGAGCGATTGATGCCCATATTCTTACACCTGAGACTACCTATGTAGACGATTTGGGTTATGTAAAAATCCAAGATCGAACCTTTTATAACTTTGACAAAAAAGGTCGTGGCAAAGCCACTATGCAGGATGTGCTAAGCCAGTCACTTAACACGGGGATGATTTTTGTAGGACAAAAAATGGGTAAAGATATTTTCAAGGATTATATGCTCGGTAGGTACAAACTAGGGGAGAAGACTGGGGTTGATTTACCAAGTGAAGCCAGTGGGCTTGTCAGTGGACTTAAAACACCAAATGATGTTAACTATGCTGCAGCTGCTTTTGGGCAAGGTATCGCTACTTCGCCACTAGCTATTGTGCGGGCCTATGCCTCACTAGCTAATGGAGGACATTTAGTAACCCCACATTTGGCTAAAGAAATAAAACTAGAAAGTGGGGTTACTAAAACACTATCATTTCCTGTGGGTAATCCCATACTCTCACCGGATACTACTAAAACTATTACCAACATGTTGGTAACTGTCGTAGACAAAGGTTATCATCGGGCTAATCCGCATTATAGCATTGCTGCAAAAACTGGAACGGCCCAAATGGCTAAGCCTGACGGAACTGGCTACTACGACGATCGAAATTTTCATTCTCTCATTGGATTTTTCCCAGCCTCTGACCCCAAGTTTGTTCTCTATTTGTTCAATAATTACCCGAAAGGAGCATCTTTTTCATCCCAGACGCTTGCTGACCCCTTTTTTGAAATGGTACAATTCATGACAAGCTATTATGAATTAACGCCAGATCGATAGATCTGTAGCAACAGCCAAATTATATGGAATTTACTTTTTCAATTAGAGGAGCACTTCGAGAAGCTTGGGCA
>JBBUBB010000001.1:0-1372 GCA_038058445.1 Patescibacteria group bacterium | reverse complement strand
CTGTTCCTTGTAAGCCTCCTTATTACTAAGTATGCCCTTAGGTGTAGATAAGACAGTAATACCATGACCATTTTTGACTGTGTGAATATCATGCACGCCCATATAAACACGACGAGACGGCTTTGAAATACGCTTCACATCAGAGATCTTTGAAACGCCTCCTGGGTATGCCAACTCTATCTCAAGTACTGGTACATTATTCTTCTCTGTCTTCTTTGAGTATCCAGAGATAAAACCGTGACTTTTTAAACACTCTGCAATTGCACTTTTGACAGAAGAAAACGGTACAACCACAGAGCGCTTAGAAACTACGGCGCCGTTCTTCATTGTTATTAGCATGTTTGAGATTTGATCCATATATTTACCAAGAACTTTTACGAATACCAGGAATCATCCCTTCATTTGCGTATTCACGGAAACAGATTCGGCAAAGTCCGAAGTCGCGCATAAAGCCGTGTGCTCGACCACATCGAAAACAGCGATTAACCGCTCTGGTTGAAAATTTAGGCGTCTTTTTGGAACGCGCGATAACTGATGTTTTAGCCATTGTTTTGTGTTCTCCAAGGAAATATCGCCTCTGGCTGTCTGTACCGCCTTAAGAGTGGTGCCCAAAAGGTTTTACAGAGAGAAAGAGGGATTTCAAAGGAGCCCCAGTATCCTAACAGAAACACATGGTTTGGTCAAGGCAAATAAAAAGTCCGGGGATTCCCGAACTTAAGTATTTAAC
This sequence comes from Patescibacteria group bacterium, assembly GCA_038058445.1. Lineage (GTDB taxonomy): Bacteria > Patescibacteriota > Minisyncoccia > Phycocordibacterales > UBA9973 > UBA4124. The sequence continues at coordinate 645 of JBBUBB010000001.1, read as the reverse complement.
CGACCAGAGGTCTCAGCCACGCACCATCGTTGTGTTGATGATAAACGTTCTTTAGATGTGATAAGACTTCTGGTTTTATCTTGTGCCACAACCGACCTTCCCCCGAATCTTTGTCTTTCAACATAGAGAGATCTCCCAAAACCCTGGATATCATATCTGGTTCACTGGTTGATGTTATCCTCTTAATAAGAGCCTCGGAAATGACCGGAGTAATGGCACTAGTGGCAGAAAACTTAACTGAGACAGCATTTTTGTACTGCTCAATAATTAGCATACCTTCAGCCAATGTCTTTACCTCCTTAGCTTTTCGTTTGAATTCTGCAAGTCTGAGCTGATAGCAGGACATCTCCCACTTTTCTGCTTTGCGATTACTCCGAACCCAAAGCAGTAACATTACTAAACCAAATATCGTTGTGCCGATTGCATAGATAGTGGATGGGTTATTCATTTGTTCTGATTTTTCTTGATACTACTACCAAGCTACAGAAAGTCAATACAAACCAAAACTCCCCTTTCGGAGAGTGTCGTCTTTATTTTAAATGTTATTTCTTAAAAGGGATACCTATATGAGTGAAGAAAGCTAGTGCTTCGGCTTTGTTTTTGGCAGTCGTACCGATGGTGATCGCCATACCAAAAACATCACGA